>JALNZQ010000246.1 GCA_023229165.1 Methanothrix sp. | reverse complement strand
TAATCTTTCTGCAAATACATTAGATGAAGACAATAGGGGTATAGATCGCATTTCAATTTTGAGATGTAAAGGATGGATTTTTGAGCGATAGGCTGCGATAATACTAATTTGATACCAGGATAATTTTATTAATATTATGCGTGCGCCACTTATATTAAAAATTCTAAGGTTGTTGATTTCGTTTATATGAAAAAGAAGCCGGAGTCAGGTGGGCTTTGCGTAGTGTACCTCAAAACTGTCCGAAAGCCTCGACAAATGAAATCCCTGAAATCCTTGATTAAGTAGATTGATTTGACCCGGAATATCTTTACTATCCATCCTAACCACATCAGGACCAATTAAGCATGGGTTTAAGAGATTTTTATGCATGATATACCTCAAACGCCATTCAAACTTGACTTTCAAGGCTTTTATGATCAGGCCCAGCGAGAGGATATTCTGAAGGCTGGGCCGGTTCTTGGGCGATACCATGCAACAGACATGATTATATCCTAAATTTGCCATCATTTTTAGGTGAGCATTCTGCATCTTGCTCTGCAGCGAGTTGCCTCGAAAATCGGGATGAACTGCGATTGTTGCCAGATGGACAACATTCGCTAGATCGTCTTTGGGAAGGTTTATGTCGAGGCCAAAATTGTCTTTGCCCTCTCCAGGAAAAGAGAGAATATTGTAGGCGATTAGTCCATCTTGGCAAAAGACGCCTATTGCCGATTTTTCCATCTGCAGATGTTCTTGGAAGTAATCGGCAGAATGCGTCCTGAATATCTCCTTATCGGCAAGATGATGGATCACGATTTCCTGCAAATCCATCATCTCATCGAGATTGCTTTCATCCACAAATCTCATTTCGTAGCCTAAATCTGCTTGCAGAGGGGAGCCCTTATTCCGTTTGATATTCCCGTATTCAATCATGAAACACACCTACTATCCGCATGCATTCTTCAGCACGCCTGGGCAAGCATCTCATTTTGGTAGTTCACCAGTATCATCTGAGTCGCGATAACATCCTTGGTATCATCGATGCCGCCGATCAGACCTCTGAGCTCATTCAAGCCCTCTGCCTGCAACACTAGCATGAAATCGTACTCGCCAAAAACAGCGCATATGTACAAAATGCCTTCTTTGCACCTTAAAGCATGGTAGACTCTGTGCTCCATTCCCGGCAAGACCTTGAGCATGGTAATTCCTATCGCCAATCAGATCACCTCAAATTCCCTATTCAGAAATATCACAGGAACTTGATTCGCAGTCCTTATTTAGAAAATTTTTCAAAATAGAATATATATCTGCAATAAAAAGGATATCAAATCTAAAAAACAATAGAAAAATGCAACATCCATTCGGTATCGTAGTAGCGTCCTGTTATCCTGCTCCAGTATACAAGAGCTACCAAAATGCTGATTAATTAAGCGCATAGGGGCAGGAGGATAATGAGCATAAAAACCCAGGGCAAGAAGGAAGTTCTCTTTCTGTGCACCCATAACTCAGTTCGCTCGCAGATGGCTGAAGGACTCTTGAGAGCTATTTATGGCGAAAGATATAATGCACACAGTGCTGGAACTGAGCCAAATTTTGTCGATCCTCGCGCCGTGTTGGTCATGAAGGAAATCGGTATTGATATCTCGAGTCAATACTCCAAATCAGCAGAAGAGTTTTATGATACAATATTTGACCTGGCAGTCACGGTCTGCGACAGAGCAAAACAGGCCTGCCCGATCTGCAGCACGCAACTTGAGCTTCCAGCCAAACCTCCCAAAGCAAGAGAAGTCATTCACAAAAGCTTTGAGGACCCTGCACAGACCGGCGACTCGGAGGAAGAGCAACTCAAGGTCTTCCGGCGGGTCAGAGACGAGATCAGAGAATGGATAAATCACACATTCGAATGAGTTAATTGGACATGCACAACACGAGGCTTTTTCCCTAAGCTAGCCTATAGCCATGCTATGAACCGTTCTGCCTACCAGGATATCTTCTTTCGATAGTAATTTCTTACTACTATGGCCAGCATATTGGTGCCCAGCACTAAGGCAATGAGCACCAGAGCCGTACCCCATGCCCTGGCCTCCACATCCCATGCCCCCAGGAAGTAGATCAGATTCAAGAGATGGTAATCCAAATTGTTGACCGGCTGAAATACATTAGGGATAACGCCATAGATCATCTGCACGGGCGTGGCGGTAAATGTCACTGCAGTCCACATGATGGGCGCCGTCTCTCCCGATGCCTTGGCCACCCCCATGATCACGCCTGTAAGTATGCCGGGCATGGCTGAGGGCAAGACCACCTTTTTTATCGTCTGCCACTTGGTAGCCCCCAAAGCCATGCTTCCCTCCCGCAGGGAGTTGGGAACGCTCTTTAGGGCCTCCTGACAGGTCAGGATTATGGTAGGGATATTTATGAGTCCCAGGATTATGGAGCCGGATAAGAGAGACACTCCGAAGTATGTCACCAGAAAGGCCAGGCCGAAGAGTCCGAAGACCACAGAAGGAACGCCGTTTAGGCAGCTCACGGCGATGGTGATGAGACGGTTAAGCCGCTGGCTCTTGGAGTATTCATGAAGATAGATAGCCGCACCGATGCCCAGGGGCGAAGATATGATCATGGCACCTAAAACCATCCATAACGAGCCCAATATGGCTGTGCTGATCCCGCCCGCCTGGCCCAGGCGCCTGTGAGGTGTGGTCAAAAAATCCCAGCTGATGACCCCAATTCCTTTGTAGATTATTATGAAGAGTATTCCGCCCAGCAAGAGGAGCGATAGTACCGCGGAGAGCTTGACTGCCAGAAATACCAGGGCCTCTCGACCCCGAGCGCTGTATTCGTAGATGATATTAAGAGCATCCTTTATGCACAGCAAGCTGGCAAAAAAGATCAGAAGAGGAAGAATAAAAGCATAATCAAAGGAAGCGCCCACCCCAAGAGGCCGGCGGATGACAAATCCAGCATGAAGGATCCCGGAATACACCAGAAAAAGGATGGCTGAACAGATAAGAATGTCCAGGGCCAGGAAAGGAGCTGTCTTCAGAGAGACTGCTTTGGAGAGGAAATACGATGCGAGAATCAGCAGCATGCTCGCGAAAAGGCTGGCCTGCCATATTGGCGTCAGCTTTTCCAGGTTGGGTTGAAGAACGAGGCATGCCAGCGAGGAGACGAACAAAAACACCGAGATGGCAAGAGATGCCCCCAGAACAGGCCGGGTCTTCATTTAGTATCCCCCGAATTTTCTTCTGATACGAACCCGAGCATAATCGGCGACCAGACTGAATAGAGTAACTACTATGAGAAGAACGAATCCAACTGCAAAAAGGACATGATAATGCATTGAACCTCTGGCCACCTCGCCCATCTCACCGGCGATGATCGAGGTGAAGGATGCGCCCTGATCAAATATATCGTACGGAGGAGAGGCCAGCCTCGCAACGTTTCCCACCACCAAGAGCACGGCCATGGTCTCCCCGATTATGCTCCCTACGTTGAGGAGAATGGCCGCGGTAATTCCTGATGATGCAGCCGGTATGGTTACATTTCGGAGCGTCTGCCAGCGATTGGCCCCAAGCGCAAGTGAGCCCTCCTTGAATTCACTGGGCACAGCCCGCAGAGAATCCTCACAGATTGTGGTAAGGCGGGGAATGAACATGACGCCAAGAAGGATAGATCCGGCCAGGATCGACCTGCCAGTGAGCATATCAAAGCTGTCCTGCAGGTAGGATACGAGAATTATCACCCCTAAAAAACCATAGACAATGGAAGGGACGCCGGCCAAGAGTTCAATGGACGGTTTCAATAAGGCCTTACTTCTAGGCCCGGCCAGCTCCGCCAGGTAAATGGCGAGAGGAAAACCGATCACGATATTTATAAAGAGAGCTAGAAGAGTGATAATCATTGAGGATGCGATAATGGGCAGTAATCCATAAATATCGCCAGAAGGATGCCATTTCGAGCCAGATAACAGAGAGAAGATGCCAAGTTGTGAAAAAGCAGGGAGGCTTTCATGAATGAGGAAGTAGAAGATGAGAAGCATAATGAGGATGGAGGCGATGGCAGACATGAATAGCAAAGCCTCTACGAACATATCCCCGTATTTGCGAG
>JALNZQ010000245.1 GCA_023229165.1 Methanothrix sp. | reverse complement strand
GATGTCAGTCCGCCTGGGAGAGGCTCGAGTGCAGGAAGAGGTTCTCCGGCCCATGCTCTTCTACTCGTTCTTCTACCTCGCAACCTGGCTGGCACTATCTCTAATCCTGGCCATGGTCTCGTCCGGCGACCCACGAGTGGATCTGCAGGTCGTAACAGCAGGCATAGCTTCCTGTATGGGCGGCGTGGGTCCGGGCTTTGGCATTATCACCTTTGATTGGTCGCAAATGGGCGCTGCCGGAAAGATGATCGGCTTTTTTGCCATGTACATCGGCCGGCTGGAGCTGATGCCCATATTCCTATTGTTTATTCCAGAACTGTGGAGGAAATAACATGCGTATCTTGATTACCGGTGCTGGCGAGGTGGGTTTTCTCATAGCCAGCGAGCTTTACGCGGATCATGATGTAACCGTCATAGACAAGGACCCGGCTGCCTGTGCCAGGCTGCAGGACATGGACGTAAAGGTCCTGCAAGGCAATTCCGCCAATGCCCGTCTGCTCATTTCAGCAGGCATCAATAAGGCGGATATAGTAGCGGCCGTGACCGGCAACGATGAGGTGAATGTGATCACCTGCATCATAGCCAGCCATCTAGGCGTGCGCCAGACCATTGCTAGAGTCAGCAATCCGGAGTATATTGATCAGCCGGTTCAGGATCGAAAAGAGATCGGCATAAGCTACATGATCTGTCCGGAGCTGGCCATGGCCGAGGATCTGGCGAGATCTCTGTATTTTCCGTCCATGCTCCTGGATAGGGAACTGGCTGGAGGCAAGGTCGAGCTGATCGAGTTCAAGGTCACCGAAGAAATGCCTCTGCAAGGGCCGGTGGGTGAGGTCAAAGTCAACCTTCCGGATGGCTGCAAAATCATGGCCATAAACAGAATGGGGGATATCAGCATACCAATAGACGGAGATCTGATCATGTCCGATGATCACCTTTTCCTCCTTTGCGACCCCAAATCCCTTCCCGAACTGAGAAGAATGCTTCATGAAGAGTCCACACCACATAAGGCCCTGATCGTCGGAGGTGGAATGGTTGGATTTTACCTGGCGAGCCGGCTGGAGAAGATGGGACTGGACGTGAAACTAATCGAAGTGAATACGGAACGCTGCATGGCGATTGCAGACAAGCTCTCCGGTACTATGATCCTCAATGGAGACGGAACGGATATCACGCTATTGAGGGAAGAGGGTGCTGAATGCATGGATGTGATCTTCGCTGTCACCGGCCTGGATGAAAAGAACCTGCTCTGCTCACTGCTAGCCAAGCAGCTGGGTGCGAAGAAAATACTCTCCCGAGTAAACAGGTATGATTACATAAAGCTCTTCGAGCTGGTGGGGGTGGACAGAGCAGTAAGCCCTGGTCAGGTAACTGCTGATGCAGTGCTGCAGAGGGTGAGCGGAGGAGAAGAGGTGATAACCCTGAGCGACGAGAGGATGGAGCTGGTGGATTTCATCGCCAAGGCAGGATCTAAAATCATAGGAAAGAGCGTTTCCAAAGAGCTGCCCAAGGACTCCATGATGGGCATGATCTTAAGAGACGGAAGACCGATGATGCCCGATGACGGCTTCAAGGTCAAGGAAGGAGACCGCGTCTTTGTGATGTCCATGCCGGAAGTCGTCTCCAAGGTAAAGAAGCTTTTCGTATCCTAATTCAATCCAAGCACATATTTTTTATAGCAGCGAGAAAGGTGGTTTGCCTACAAAAGGTGGATGCACTACGGCCCCGGAGTGATATTATTCGATGAAGATCAGGATATTTCTTCGGCTATTTGCGTCGCTTCTTAAGATTTTGGCGGTCTTGCTGCTGATTCCGGGGGCTGTTGCTGCCTATTATGGAGAGACGGGGGGCGTGATCGCCTTCGCCATAACATCTCTTCTCACCCTGGCCTCAGGAATAGCCCTGGGACGGCTCTCTTCGAGCGAGGAGCCTGGCCTAAAAGAGGGCTTTGCCCTCGTCTCTTTAGGATGGCTAGGAGCAGCCTTCTTCGGGGCTCTTCCTTACGTCTTCCTGGGAACCGGCCTCATCGACGGCCTCTTCGAGTCCATGTCCGCCTTTACCACCACCGGCTCGTCCATATTCACGGAGTCAAATGCCCAAGGGTACTGGATCATCAACAGAGCTCTGGCCAACAGCAGCCTGGCGCACCACCTGGAGCTTTCCATAATGAGCCTGACTGCCAACAGCACATTGCTCCAGGTCAGCGGCAACATAGATAAGACCTACATGGGTCTGCTCTTCTGGAGGTCCTTTGCCCAGTGGCTGGGCGGAATGGGGATAATACTACTATTCGTGGCCATACTGCCTCGCCTGGGCGTGGCGGGACGCCAGCTCTACCGGGCTGAAGTGCCCGGTCCGGACAAGGATGCGCTGACTCCACGCATAAAGCAGACCGCCCGCGTGCTCTGGGTGGTTTATATCCTCATGACCGTAGCTGAGATTGTGCTCCTCTATGTGGCGGGAATGCCCCTTTTCGACTCGTTTTGCAATACCTTTGCCTCTATGGCCACGGGCGGCTTCTCACCGCAAGGCCAGAGCATCATGGCCTATAGGGGCTGGATAATCGATGCGATCATCACTCTGTTCTGTTTCTTAGCAGGGGCAAACTTCGCCCTGCATTACAAGATGCTAAACTCCGATCGAAAGGCCCTGTTCAAGGACGCCGAGTTTAGATTCTATGCATTGATAGTGCTGGCGGCGACGGCAATCATCGTCCTCTGGGGCGAATTAGAGGGAGATATCTTTAGAAAGATCCAGTTGGCCGGCTTTCAGGTGGTCACCATCATGACCACCACCGGCTTTGCCACAACAGACTTCGACCAGTGGACGGCAGCGGCCAAGTATGCTCTCCTCTTGCTCATGATCATCGGCGCCTGTGCCGGCTCCACAGGCGGAGCCATAAAAGTTGTAAGAATACAATTAGTATTAAAGAGCGGATACCGGGAGCTGCTTCATGTCCTTCACCCCAAGGCGGTCATTGCTCTGAAGCTGGGCGGTGTCCCGGTAAGAGATGAAGTTCTCCGGCCCAGCAACATATTTGTGGCCACGTATATCATCATCTTCGCTATGGCATCGCTGCTTTTGGCCATCATCTCCTATGACGATCCGCGCATGACCATCGAGACCATCCTCTCTGCAGTTGCCACCACAATCGGCAACGTGGGGCCGGGCTTCGGCATGGTAGGGCCGATGTATAGCTTCGCAGAGGTCCATCCTGCGGGAAAGATGCTGCTCTTCTTTTGCATGTGGATCGGAAGGCTGGAGATAGTGACGGCTCTGGTGCTTCTGTTACCGGAGTTCTGGAAAAAGTGATTTTCTGGCAACAATAGCAGCTGCATTAGAAGTGACTTCCTCCCATATTTCTTTGTCCTTTTAAAAGTCCTTTGCAGGCACTACCCGCCGCAAGATAGTGAAGATATTCAGATATAGCTTAGTCACTTATCAAAATTGTGCTCAAAATGTTGGTTTCATGATACTGAGATTTTATCCGCAGATGGGCTCGTATTGGTCATTAGCATCAATCAATTTCAAAGGGTACGCTGTTTGACAGGTCCTGCGAAAAAGAGGTTGCATTGAACACGGATTCATGATTCTATCTCATCTACTAGCAGATGTGCATTAGGCAAGAAATCTTGCACTTTGTCATTTCCCCTGATGTTCTCCACATCGTATCCGGTTTCTTTGGAAATCTTTGATTTCTGAGTCCATCTAATTTTTACGGGCTCGTACGTTTCTCCTGTCGAATAACACCTAACCATCGGAGCACCTATAAATTCTACCCGTAAATCACATAGCGGACAAATCGCTACCTCGGCTTCACCCATTTCGTTCTTCCGTTCAGTATTAAACACGTTTTATTCTCTCCTTAAAGCGTCATTATGTGATTTGATTATTCATGTATATTCAGTATAATTTCTATTTAAATTTGTTTAAGAAAAGTTCATAACTATTCATAACACACGAATGTTACGGGTAGTGTGCCGAATTTTCTGTAAATTGGTCGGCCCTGTTATCCCACAAGCTAATCCGTATCCATGGATAAATACTTTTTAGTAGTCATCCATTCTTCATTGATATCTATAAGAATCGATACACCCA
>JALNZQ010000032.1 GCA_023229165.1 Methanothrix sp. | reverse complement strand
AACTATTATTATATCACTGTTCGAAATATTTAAATCCAACCAGTCGAATCTCTTGCTAAGAGGAGGTAATATCTCATGAATATCAACATTAAAGTAGGATCTGTTCTCCTGTTTATGTGTCTTGTTCTCTCATTTAGCATAGTCTATGCAGAGAGTACAGCATCCGAGGATGTCAATGCAACGCTGTCTAACAACACTACCAACGAATCGGTCAGCATTCCCGAGAACACCACTAATGTAACCCTGTCCGAGAATGCAACAAATCCCTTTGCCAAAACAAAAGGTTGGAAAGACTCATCTACACCGTCCGGCGGAGGGGTTAAGAACTAATTATCTTTTTTGATTATTTGGCGTGATGCTCGCGCCATCATGTTTATTGCCCTCGATTACTAAAAAAATCTCTGTGCAATTTTGTCTAATTTCTTAAAAAGTGACATAGACTTTTCGGCGCAAAAAAAGGGCTCACCGGACCGCTATGATCGGGGTCGCATCTTTCTTCTTTTTTTGCCTTTCCTTTTTAGTCATCGCTTTTTTGCTTTTGCCTTGGGCTCGGTTTTTTTCAGCCATCTCATCAACTGTGGCTGCCTTCCTTAAAAAGGGTTGGCCTTTGCCATCAAATCAAATGCCTCTTTCCGGACGTCGCTCCTCTACTCCTTGATGTACTCGCGCCCCGTCCCTGTCCGGAAGTTCAGTCTCAACCAACCTACTGCCCACGATCTTGGCGGATGCTACTTAATCCAATACGTTGGATTTTTCTCCTCAGCCGTTTCCTCGTCTCCCCTATTCGTAAAGTTTATGAAGTATTTGGCTCACTGCCCCATAGAATTGTTCTACAGTAGATGCCTTGAGACGTTCACCACCTGAGTGAGGATCAACTATGGTGGGCCCGATGGAGATGCAGTCCATCTTGTTGCTGTCGTCGCTGTATTTCTGCACGATATAGCTACACTCAAGGCCTGCATGGATCACGGTCGCATCGTAGTGGTCTTCACCATAGATGCTTTTGTACACATCTTTTGCTTTTGCAAGCAGGTCGGAGTTTTCGTTCGGCTGCCAGGATGGATATCCTAGGCTAAATTCCACACTGTAATTGAAGCAGTCTCCTACGGATTTTTGGATATTCATAAGAGCAGTCATGGATGCGTCATGGGAACTGCGGTTTGACGCCTTGATGGCCACCTCGTCCCCCCCTATATCGATACTCGCCAGGTTGGTTGATGTCTCCACCAGCTTATCGTTTTTCTTTTCCGGGATCATTCGGATGACGCCGTGAGGTATCAGGCGGAGAAGGCAAAGAAGCGCATCTGTCGATATCTTGCTCAACGGCTTTTCCAGTACGTCTCCTGGCCGGCAGGGCTGCCAGCTGAATTTAAATTTGCTCTCCTCTGGCTGATAACGCGCTTTTAACGCAATGCATTGAGCAACAAAATTGCTCACAAAACTCTCCATCTTGTCCCTTGGGATGGCAATGACGGCACTGGCACTGCTGGGGATGGAGTTCATCTTGGCCTCTTCGTCTCTTTTCATCGAAACGAGGCGCAGGTCGTAACTGGCGATGTCTTCATTTGCAGCATCCAGGTTCGTTATCCGCTCGTTGAGACTGATGAGGACCTCAGTAAGGGCTTTGATGGCATTCAGCCTTCCCTTGTTGATGTTGATGCCCGAATGCCCGCCACGAAGGCCTGAGATCGAGATTTTCAGGGCGGCGAACTTGTCCTCCATATCGGACCGTTCAACGGTTCCTGTGTACGAGACATCGCAACCGCCTGCACTTGCGTAGATTATGATCTGCAAATCCTCTGCATCAAGGTTGATGTATTTCCTGCCCGAAAGTAGATCCTTATCGAACTTCTCTGCACCGCCCATGTTCGTCTCTTCCTGGACGGTAAAGAGGCACTCGATGGGGTAGTCTTTCAGGCTTTCATCCTCAAGGAGCGCCAGGGCCGTTGCAACGCCAATGCCATCGTCCGCACCTAGTGTGGTGCCCTTACTTGGTTCAGAAATGCTCGCCTTGTCTCCGGCCTTTATCCATTTCTCCCCGTTGATATCATAGTCAAAAACATCTAATGGGAAAATTTCATTTTTGGGGTAACAAACCATGTCCATGTGCGCCTGAAGGGTGACGTAAGGGGCATTGGAATAGTCCCCTGACCCCGGCCTTCGAAGGACTATAACCCGCTCGCCTGCATCGGTTGCATCAGGCTTGTAAAAAACCGTCCGGACGTTATCGATTTTTCCGGCGCATTCCGCCACATATTCCCGTACGAGATTTTCATCACCTCTTTCTGGATGCTCTTCATCACGAGAGGGATGGGATCGTATTGTTATCTCCATAAAGTGGTCGTACACCGCCTTCGGCCCGAAATAGTCGTCAGATATTTTCGACATGTTATTACACACCATAATTTATGCAGGTTGAATAACATATAAATAAACTTTATCCTTAAACCGGCCAGTAGGTTCTAAAATTTCGTTTTTGTCATAATAATATTAACTATATTTATCTTTGGCGCGCAGGGCCTGCATAATCCATGGATTGGCGGATCGATTCACGCCCCATTGCGGTCGCTATTGGTACGTACCTCATCTAATCATATTAATAAAAAAGGGATCAAACGAGAGTTGCCTGGCACATTATACCTCAACCAGAAAATTCATTCAAAATTAACCAATCAAGATCTTCCCATGCTTGTCGATCTTGCCCTCAGAGATCCTGGTAGAGCTTATGCGAACAAGATCCTGAGCCATCTGATACTCAATCACTGATATCTGGAGCGGCTTTAGGTTTTTCTTTGCTCTCAGCCGATTGATCTTCTCGGCCATGGGCATGGTCTCCGGAGAGACGACAATAAAATCAAAGTCGTCATAGATCGATGAGCCGCATTGATCGTCGATCTTTGTGATGTTGGCATGCTTGATGCCAAAGCACCTTTGCACGACCGCGCGCAGATTCTTCTCTCTTGCCTCAAAACTGCGCACGGCTCGGGTTCTACTCTCTCGGGCCATCTCGTCGGAGGTCAGGCCAATTACTACCTCGCCCTCTCCCCCCAACTCATAGGCACGCCTCAGCAAGGAGATATGCCCATCATGAATGGGATCGAAGGTTCCTCCTACTGCAACTCTGGCCATCAGGCCCGCAAACGAGAGAGCCATATAAGTACTTGACGGCATTACCGCGGGCTTAGATTCGCCGCCCCCGGAAGCGCTCCAGGATCTTGGTCACAATGTGGCTTGATTTGCAGAGTGGGCAGGGCTCGTGCTCCTCGATGCGCACAATCCGGGGATGAAGGCCGCGGCGAAATAGCTCCGCCTGCAAAGCCGCCTCATCAAAATGCTGATCATAGCCCAATGTGATTATGTCCGGTTTGAGCTGCTCAACCGTCCGGAAGATATCCTTCTCCTCACCCAGCACAGCTCTGTCCACGACTTTGAGGGACTCTACCATCCTCAGTCTTTGCTCCTCAGGCAGGATGGGCTTGGACTTGTGGCGCACATTCACATCCCTGGCAACAATTACCACCAGCTCGTCGCCTAACGCTCGCGAGTGCTCCAGGTAGAGGACGTGGCCGGGATGGAGAAGGTCAAAGGTGCCCGTGGCGACTACCAGCGTCAAGGCCTGTCCTCTTCGAAATCATCATCAAAGCCGTCGTCCTTAAACTCCACATCTAAAATAGCCAGATCGCGTCGCCTTCCTGCGCCGTCATAGCAGGCGAAGCTTTGCTCGTCGAAAGGCGGGCCGACAATGATGTTGTAGTCCCCGGTGCGTGAGAAAAAGATGATGTCGGGCTCGGACGGCCTGAGATCGCCGGACGGATGGCTATGCGCTGAGCCCGCTACCTGCATGTTAGGCAGCATGTAGAGCCGAACCAGAGCGCTCATCCGGGAGCTTTCCGTGCCTGGCAGGATGAGAACCTCGGTGATGATCTCATTTTCGACCTGAAGCAGCCCTGCGAACTCGACCGGAAGAGAGGAACGGGACGCCTCTAGGATGAATCGCAGCGTATCCCGGGCGATGCCCCGTACCTTTCTCGCTCTCATCTTGTCCTCATCTTTCTACGCCCTCGGTTCATAGCTGGCTTTTTGCTCATCGCGCCTCTCACAACTCGCTTCCAGGGGGCGCAGATGGATGCAGTCTCCAGCCAATACTCGTTTCAGCTCATCCCCGGTCCGAAGAAGAAGAGCACCGTCCTCTGCCAGATCCACGGCTTCGCCTACCTTGTCGCCTGCTACGGAGGTGATGAGCACCTGCCTATTCAGGGTGAGCGAGCGGCTGCGCCATTCTTCATAGATCTCTTTGCTTCCCATATTTTCGTATGCCACTTCTATCTCCTCAAGAATCCTGGCGATCAGGTCGCATCTGTCGATGTCGTGGCCCAGCTCTGCCGCCAGAGAGGTCAATCTCCACTCGGCGGGAAGGCTTGACGGGTCATTATTGACATTGAGACCCAGTCCCACCACGGCATAATCCAGCAGGTCCACCTGCGCGCCCACCTCCATGAGTATGCCGCAGATCTTTAGCTCCCTGATCAAAAGGTCATTGGGCCACTTGATTCCCGCTTCCAGGCCGAGAATGGAGGAGAGCGCACGGCAGAGGGCTACGGCAACGGCCATGTTTATCTGGTAGACATGAGTGAGCGGCATTTTTGGCTTTAAGATAATGCTCATCCAGATTCCACCGGGTGGCGATACCCATGGCCGGGAGAGTCTGCCCTTGCCTTGTGTCTGGGTCTCGGCCAGGATGACGGTGCCGCTTTGGCAGTCGCGGGCCAGGGAAAGGGCAACGGCATTAGTGGAGCTGACCTGTGCAGAAATGCGCATATCTCTTCCCAGCCACTTTGTTTTGAGGCATCCAAAGATGCGATCCGCATCCAGAAGGTCAGGCTTTTTGGCCAATCGGTAGCCCTTTCCGGTAGAGGCGGAAATCTCATATCCTCTCTGGCGAAGTACCTGAATCTGCTTCCAGACGGCGGCGCGGGAGATGGCGAGCTTTTTGGCCATCTCCTCGCCGGATATCCACTCTCCCGAGATCAAGAATGAGAGAATGTCATGTGCTGTCAACTTTAATTCTTCTCCTCGGATTTGTTCTGGCTGAGGTAGGACCCCACGGCCGCGGATATGGCGGCAATCTGGCGGTTGTCCGCACCTAAAGCAGATGCTAGAGACATACCTTTCTCATAATCCTCTACGGCCACGATCTTGACGGCCTCGACGATGTTCTCATCCTTGATAAAGTGAGTGTTTATATCTCCACTGCGGAACCGTTTATTTCTGAGCACTGCTTTGTGGAATATCAGATTGGTTTTTACTCCCACAATGATGTACTCAAAAAGGGCGCGCTCCATTCTAGCAATTGCCTCATTACGGTCTCTGCCGTGGGCTACCAGCTTGGAGATCAAAGAGTCGTAGTAGGGCGGGATGACGTAGCCGGTGTAAACTCCGCTGTCCACTCTTATGCCCGGTCCGCCCGGGCTTCGGTAACGCTTAATCTTTCCCGGACAGGGGGCAAAATCGTTGAGGGGATCCTCAGCATTTATGCGGCATTCGATAGCCCAGCCGTTAATCTTCATGTCGCACTGATCATATCTCAAGGGGTAGCCTGCCGCCAGCATGATCTGCTCTTTGGCCAGGTCTACGCCGGTTACCATCTCTGTGATGGGGTGCTCTACCTGCAGGCGGGTATTCATCTCCAGGAAGTAGAAGTCGCCGCGAGAGTACATGAACTCCACGGTGCCGGCGCTGGAATATCCGATAGCTTTCGCGGCTTTGACTGCGATGGAGCCCATCTTCTGGCGCAGCTCCTCGGTCATGACGGGCGAAGGGGACTCTTCGATCAGCTTCTGATGGCGACGCTGGATGGAGCACTCTCGGTCTGAGACATAGATGGTCTTTCCATGATTGTCGGCCAAGATCTGAAACTCGATGTGCCTAGGCTCAGTCAGGTATTTTTCGATGTAGATGGTGTCGTCGCCAAAGGCGCTTCTTGCCACGGACTGAGAAGAGATCAAGGAGGGCAGGAGCTCTTCGCGACTCTGCACGATCTTCATGCCGATTCCTCCGCCTCCTGCTGCCGGCTTGAGGATAATGGGGTAGCCTATGTTCTCTGCGATCTCGGCTGCTGTATTCGGATCGCTGATGCCCTCCTCGATGCCGGGCACAATTGGGACGCCAGCCTCTTTCATGGTCTGGCGAGCGGTGATCTTGGAGCCCATGGCATCGATGGCCGAAGATGGCGGGCCTATGAAGACTATGCCGTTCTCCACGCAGGCGGAGGCGAAGTGAGTGTTCTCGGAGAGAAAGCCGTAGCCAGGATGGATGGCCTGGGCTCCGGTCTCAAGCGCGGCTTTGATGATTTTGTCTATCCTCAGGTAGCTTTCGCGGGAGGGTGCCGGTCCGATGAAGACTGCCTCGTCTGCGTATTTGGCGAAAAGGGCGTTTTTGTCCGCTTCAGAGTAGACAGCTACTGTCGAGATGCCCAGCTCCCGGCAGGCGCGCATCACCCGAATGGCGATCTCTCCCCGGTTGGCGATCAGGATCTTATTGAACATTCCACGGCCAAAGGTGCTGCCAAGGTAAAACCTTTTTGGCGGGGCCGGGGTGATCTTGCTTCAGGTGATTCAATGTAATGATAATAATAGGCAAAGCATTATATCTATAGCGCCAAATATTTTACAGCAAAGGGGATCTCAATGGTTCAAGTGAATTTGGCTGCAGCAATGGGGGTGCTCGTAATTCTTACCGGAATCGCTCTGGTTGGTGTTCAGGTGATGGAGAGCCAAGGCGGAGATATGCAGAACGAAAGCTTCAAGCTCATAGGGGCGCAGGCAGGGGCCACCAAGTTTCAGGTAGAGACGGCCTTTCCGGGCGTGCCCATGATCGCGTTAGGAATGATCTTGCTAATTGCGGGGGCATTTTTTTCGGGCCGGTCATGAAGGCCGTTTCAGAAGGCAAAAACTAAAAATGCATGAGAACCTAATTTTGCCGCTATGAAGCCCAGGGATCTATCTTCGGATGAGTGCACGAGTCTTCTTTCTGCAGCCAGATACGGCCGGCTGGGGCTGGCCAAAGATAACCGGCCATATGTCGTTCCCATGTCTTATGTCTACGAAGACGGCAAGATCTACCTTCACTCCCGCGGGATGGGAAAGAAGGTCGAGTATGCCATGAAGAATCCCAGGGTGTGCTTTCAGATAGATGTTTTAGAAAAAGAGCGCTGGTCGAGCGTTATCGCTCAAGGCATCAGCCGGCTGTCGGAAAGTGTAGAGGCCAAGCAGAAGATGTTTGATGCCTTCACCAAAAAAGTCCAGGGCGGGCACGCTGGCAAGAAGTTCTCCCGCGAGGAGCTGGAGAGGATGCCCATGACCATCTGGGAGATCGAGATTGATGAAATGACCGGCAAAGAGGGCGTCTGGTAGCACCAGCCGTCTGAGGTAGAATGCCCCCCGCTGTAAAGTGGACTGAGAAGTACCGGCCTGATACACTCAAACAGGTTTTAGGCAACGGCAAGGCCATAGAGGAGCTACGAGCTTGGGCGGCATCCTGGGAGAAGGGCATGCCCATCACGGGAGCGGTCATCCTCTACGGACCGGCGGGAACGGGCAAGACCTCTGCCGCTCTGGCACTGGCGCGCGAATTTGACTGGGACTACATCGAGATGAATGCCAGCGATGCGCGTACGGCAAGCATGATTCAGAAAATTGCCGGACCGGCCTCGCGGTCCATGACCTTCTCAGGCAAGCCGCGGCTGGTAATTTTGGATGAAGCGGACAATTTGCACGGCACCGCCGACCGGGGCGGAACTGCGGCCATGTTGCGTCTGGTCAGAGAGACCAGTCAGCCCGTTCTTCTCATTGCTAACGAGTATTACGATATAGAAAAGCCATTGCGGGATGCGGCCAAGGGCATACAGTTTCGGTCGGTGCGCTCCACCACCATCGCCCAGGCTCTGCGGGAGATCTGCCGGGCGGAGAACGTGGACTGCGATCCTGATGCCCTGATGATGATTGCCGAGCGCGCAGGCGGGGACATGCGCTCGGGCGTGAACGATCTGCAGGCTGCAGCGCAGGGCCAGGCTACACTGAAGCTGGAGGACGTGGCCACGGCTGAGCGCGACGTAAAATCGTCCATCTTCAAGGTTTTGGAGGTCATCTTCAAAGGCAATAGCGCCCAGGAAGCCCTGCAAGCCTCTTACGCCCTGGATGAGAGTCCGGAGGATCTCATCAACTGGGTGGACGAGAACCTGCCGCTCGCGTATGGGGGCGAGGATCTCTGGCAGGGTTATGAGCGGCTGGCGCGGGCGGATGTCTTTCTGGGCCGGGTGCGCGTGAGGCAGAACTACGGCCTGTGGCGCTATGCCAGTTTTCTCATGACGGGCGGGGTGCAGGCCGCAAAAGCCGCAGCCCGGCACGGCTACGTGGCCTTCCGGCCCCCCAGCCGGTGGCGGCGCATGGGCCAGACCAAAAAGGCGCGCAACATTAGAGACTCGGCTGCCAAGAAGATCGGCCACCGTTGCCATGTCTCTGCCGCTTTCGTGCGGGCGGAGCTAATGGGCTTTGTGGGGCTCTTATTGGCCGACAAGAAGAAGGCAGTCCCCCTGGCGGCGGAGCTGGAGCTGGATGCTGATGAGATTGCGCTGCTTTTGGGCAGCACGACCTCTGCCAAAAAGGTGCAGAGCATCTTCGAGGGGGCGATGAAGATGCGGGCGGCTGAGGAGTTCGAGGAGATCGAACTGGGCTGGACTAACAGGGCGCAGCAGCCGATCGGTGGCACACCGCTGACGAGGGCTGCGCAGGCAGGCGCGGACGAGCCACTTGCGATTATCGTGAACGCTGGCGCTGAGACAACAAGCATCGTGAAGACTGTGCAACCCCCTGCGGAGAATGTTGCTCCGACGATCGAGCCCAAGCAGGGGGAGCCTGCGGTTGCTGACGGAGAGTTGAAGGGGTCCGCTGCCAAGCCCGAGGGCCGCAAGAGGGGCAGGCCGAAAAAGACGGAGAGCGAGGGGAAGGGGGAGGCAAAGCCTGGGAAAAGGCAGAAGTCGCTGTTTGACTTTTGACTTGCTTTTTCCTAAGTCTGGGCCGCAAAAGCTACTCGAATACTCCTATATTTTTGCCCTTGTATTCGAAAGCATCCAAATCGAAATCTTGACAATATTTAAATCCGCTCTTCGCATTGAATTTTAAATCTTTTCTAAATATGTCTATAGCTCTTCTTTTATCGATCGCATCATTGCTTAAGGCCAATGCTATGTCTAACATCATTAGAGGTCCTTGAGATCCTTCTTCTTTATAATATTTTTTTAATCGCGTCCTTCCTTTATCATGAATACATCCTTGGAGCAAAATGTTATTAAATTCTTGGAACTGAGAGTAATTTATCGTAAAATAGATATTTGCAGGTATTGGCTTTTCTTTGTCTTTATTTTCCGTTTCTGTTTCGTAGATAGCTTAAAGATTGCGGTTTATATAATGTTTTCTGGAACTAGACAACCCAGCAGGAGCCACTTCTCAGCCCTGCTCGCTCCCTGCACGCTCTGAGGCGGGCCTGCTGCAAACACATCATGCCTGCAGCAAAAGAAGAAACGAAAGTCGATGCAGATGAGCCTGCCTTTGTCAATGCAAACTGCCAACTTTTATCCAGATCACGCCGGGGATAGTGCGGCACATGCCAAACACGCCTCAAGAGCGATAATCGCCAAGCATGCTCGAATTGGAATTCGTCTCATATCATCTACCTCTCCAGTCAGATCCATGATCATATTTGAATATCTTTGGACGTATCAGGGCAAATACACTCGTCTAAATCGTCTATATATCCCTCCAGGTGCCAAGTAGTTAGCCATGAGATGGTTGAAGGTAATAATAGCAGTTTGCATAATTGCAGTCTTTTTGGATCCGGTAATGGCATTTGGCGAGATTGAGAATATCACCAGCTTAAAGAGTCTTGTCTCCTCCTTCGATGATCAGGGCATTAATTCTCGGGATCTTGCATTCTTCCTTGTTACCCATAATTACGATGCCACTCCCGTGGGCGGCCATGTTGATGTCAAGCTTAACGCAGAGGTATACTTGCTAACTCCAAATGGCGATCGTCCCGGTCTGTGCGACATCAATCTCTAAAGACATCTCATCAATTTCTGCAAAACCATCTCTCTTAGAAATTTGCCAGGGCCGGCCCAATCGAATAGTAGGTTTCCGCCGGATATCCATTGATCATGCCGTAAGCATCAGGTTCGGGCAGCAGCGACTTGCTTTGATTCCAGCTGGCATCGATGCTGTGAATGGGTGTGAAGGTCTTGCTGATGGAATATGTCTTTGGATTTGCCGATGCCGCAAAGGGCTGCAACATTAGCGATTCATTAATGCCGAAGACAGCCTGAATCCAGGCGTTATATTCTGAAACTGCCTGGTTATAGGGAACAATGTTTCCAGTTTTTGCCTGATCATATCTCTGGGACATGTTCCATCCACGGTTTAGGCCATCCAGGACGCCCCTCTGGTAGTCGCTCAAGGCTAGCGATGAATCTATCAGGTTGAATATGAATAGCAGGATTGCCAGAGTGAATAATGCGCGTTTCATCTTTGCATTCTCCTTACTGCTCAATTATATGGTAGTGCCATTATATGATAGTACCTGACCAAAAAGGTTTGGGTATGGATATGCTTACATAACGGCATCATACTCCTTGAGGAGTGCCTCGATCACCTCTGCCCGGGCCTGGCCGCTGATGGGGGCAAAATCGCTCTTTTTGCATCCGCCGGCATCGGACCTCTTTAGCTCGCCATGAATCCATTCCTCATGGGTTATCAGGTCGAGGGATAGCGCCTCTTGCGCGCTGCGACAGATCTTCCCAGCAAACATAGCCGCCGATTTTTCCAGGACGCATGCCGAAACATATACGGGGCTCACGAAAAAGATCGACCCGGCTTTCAAAGGCTGCTCCAGTACAATGCGCAGGATCTCCCTGCCTGCATATCTATCCAGGCCGCCTGCGCCCAGGCCATAGAGGTCCATCTCCACCACCGCATAGCGACTGCGTGGGGAAACGATGGCAATGGCTGCGAACGCTCGGCTGTGCACAGAGCACCATTCCCAGTATTGTTTCAAGACCTTGCGCTTCTCCATCCAGATAACATGACGGGCCAGTACGGCCTCTTCCAGGGTGTTATGCGGCTTTAGCACAGGCATGGTTTTATGCGGTCAAAGTAGGTGTAGCTTTTGGGCCGAAGGCGACCAGGAAATCTGCTCCTTCGAAGATCTCGGGGGTTTTCCTCGCGATTTCTAAAGCGATGCGAAAAACCATCTGTTTAGTTAATTATATATACTGTTATCAAGATATTCATAATAGGATATAGAGGTTAAAGTATGAAGGTAAAATTCATCTGCAAAAATTGTGGATCCGTGAATGAAAAAGATAAAGATGTGCTTCTTGATCCCGAATATAGTACAGACGACTGGCTTTGCGATCTTCCCGTGAGTTTTGAATGGATTTTGCCGGTAGGAAAGATCTCGCCAATTGTCGGCAACCCAATGTACGTTTCAAGCCTGGGTGGCAACTACTCTCGAAGTGAGTACCTGGAGAAATATAATGTGGATCCGGAGATTGCCTACCAATTGATGCGCAAAGATAAGGGAAAATCGCTGGCTAATGCGATGAACCCGGCCAGAGTACAATCCCTGATCATGTCATCTCGCTTGCCAAATGCTGGTGATTAGCCTGCTTTGGCGAATGCGCTGAAAAATCCGAAAGACGGCCCGTTCTTCATTTTTCTCTGCGCATATCCTGCAAAAAAAGACTTATTGATTTGACTTCAGTTTTCCGCTAAAAAGTGGGGGTAATATGGTTGGCACTGCCATCCATTGCATGGGGCATAATATTGTATATAATAGTCTCCTGAATAGTCATATCCTGCCCATTTCCAGGCTGGGTAGTTGCGAAGATAGCTGCACTCAACTGGGTTTAGCCTGCAATTGGATACCTCCTGAATGTTGATCCCGTTCAGATAAGCTTCACATACGGGTCGTCCCAAAATATCGCGTCCCTGTATCTCGAATTGCAGCTCTTTTCCTTTGAAGTAGGTAAGACCTGCTAGAGGTTTATCGAGGAGAACTTCGACCTTTGCCTGCAATCCATAAGTGCCGGCTTGGGTAACATTCACCGTCATGCTGTTGGTCTCTGAGACTTTCTCGACAGTTCCCGCGAAATCATATGCGTGGACTGGGAATAGCAACAAAGGCAGAGATATGAGTAAAAAAAGTGCCATGTGAGCCGCGATTCGTGGCCTTGTAGTTTTGGAGTTCATAGATAGGCAATATCTTCTCTTTAATCTTAAGTTTATCCTATGTTCGCAGTCCAGGCAGTACTCTCTTCATGACCTCGGCAACCATGACCACCAGCAGACCGACGCCCAGAACCATAGCCCAGCTCTCAGATGTCAGAGGCTTGGTCTGGAAGATGGACTGCATGAAAGGAATGTACACAACCGCAAGAATCGAGAATATCGATCCGGCAATTCCCAAGAGAAGCGTCTTATTGCCCAGAGGATTCATTCTGAATACAGATTCCTCCAGAGAGCGGCAGCTATAGGCGTTATATACCGTGAAAAAGCCCAGCCCCACAAAAGCCATAGTTCTGGCATAGTCCAGGTTCTGTCCCATCACCATCGATGCCGTATACAGGGCCAACGTGCCAGTTACGATTGCGGCTGCAATTCCCAGGGTATAAATTAGCAGGCTTTTTGACGGCATGCTCTCTTTGGGATCGCGCGGTTTCTTTGTCATGATCTGCGCATGCGCCGGCTCCAGGGCCAGGCCGATAGCAGGGAACTCCTCTGCCACTACGTTTATCCAGAGAATCTGCGCTGCCAGGAGAGGAATTGGATAACCGAGGGCTACCGCAATGAAGATCGTGGCCAGCTCGGCAAAACTGACGGCCAGAAGATAGGTGGTTCCCTTTCTTATGTTGTCGTAGATCCTTCTGCCTTCCAGAACCGCTCCGACGATAGTGGCGAAGTTGTCATCGGCTATGACCATATCCGATGCTTCCTTGGTAACCTCGGTCCCCGTCTTTCCCATGGCGATACCGATGTCTGCTGCCTTCAAAGCGGGTGCATCGTTCACACCGTCTCCAGTCATGGCTACGATATTGCCTCGTTTTTTCAGAGCCTCGACTATGCGTACCTTGTGCTCGGCCGTGACCCTGGCAAATATCGAGACCTCATCGATCCGCTTCTGCAGATCTTCTTCGCTCATCCTCTCCAGATCAGATCCCTCGATGACCTCACCATTGCCGATATCCAGCTCCTTGCCAATGGCTTTTGCCGTAAGGCGGTGATCTCCGGTGATCATGACCGTCCTGATGCCAGCCCTCTTGCTAACGGAAATGGCATCCACTACCTCTTTTCTGGGAGGGTCCATCATGCCGGCAAGACCGGCAAAGGTCAGATCAGATTCCACAAGATCCATTTCCAGAGGATCGCTACTGCCCAGGGATTTACCGGCAAATGCCAAAACCCTCAAGGCACAGTCTGCCATGCCGTCCGCTCTGATTAAAATGGCCCGTTTGTCCTCTTCGGTAAGGGGTCGCACACCCTGTGCATGGGCAATGCGGGTGCATTTGCCCAGTACGACCTCTGGTGCGCCCTTCATTGATACCATCCGGCCAACGCCCTGCATCTCATCGACGGTTGTCATCCTTCGGCGATCGGAATCAAAGGGATATTCCGCAATTCTGGTGCCGCTCTTCCTGATCGTCTCCAGAATGCCTGCTTTTTTGGCGGCAACAATTATTGCTCCTTCTGTTGGATCTCCCACTACGCGCCAGTTGCCGTTGGCCTTCTCGATATCCGCATTGTTTGTGAGTGTCCCTATCTTGAGAATCCGGGCCAGATCCTCTTCCTGGGGGTCGATGAGCCTGCCTTGCTCTGAAAAGGAACCCACTGGTGTGTAGCCCGGCCCCTCCACATAGATGGTTCTAAAGGTTTGAATCTCTCGCAGCGTCATCTCGCCGGTGGTGAGGGTGCCGGTCTTATCTGTACAGATCACCGTAGTCGATCCCAGGGTCTCGACCGCGGGAAGCCTTCTGATTATGGCGTTCTTCTTGGCCATGGCCTGGGTTCCGAAGGCCAAAGCCAGGGTAACAATAAATGGAAGTGCTTCAGGCACACCAGCCACGGCAAGAGCGATGGCGGCTATCAGGGAATCCATGACGGGCGTGCCTCTGCTGGCGTCCAGGACGAAGACAATTGCAGCTATGGCAAAAACCAGGAGGGCCTGTCTCTTGGCCAAATGTTCCAGCTTAATCTTGAGGGGCGGATCTGCCGACCTTGGTTTGATCATTCCCGAGATTTTGCCAAGCTCGGTAGCCAGGCCCGTAGCGGTCACCACAGCCCTGCAATTGCCGTAGGAGACAATGGTTCCCATGAAGACCATATTCGTCCTGTCGGCAAGAGCGGCCTCTTCCGGCAGCTGCTCTGTGCTCTTTTTAACAGGCAGCGATTCCCCGGTTAAAGAGGCCTCAATGACCTGCAGGGCCGTCATCTCAACAATTCTACAGTCTGCCGGCACCTTATCTCCGGCTTCCAGATAGACCATGTCGCCGGGAACAAGGTCCGCGGCGGAGATGATGCTCATCTTGCCATCCCGCATGACGTCCGCCTCAGGGGCCACCATCTCCCGGAGCGCCTCCATGGCCCTTTCTGCTTTGTACTCCTGGAAAAATCCAATGATCGCCACGAGAATTACTATTCCCAAAATAACGTAGGCGTTGGTGCTCTCGCCGGCGATATAAGAGACTACGGCGGCAAAAATGAGCACAATAACCATATAATCTTTAAATTTGCCCAAGAAAATCTTCAAAGGCGAGGGTTTGGAGGGGCTTTCCAGTTGATTGGGACCGTACTCGGAGAGTCTGCGGGCCGCATCATCAGAGCTAAGTCCATTTTGTCCGGATTTCAGGCCGGCCAAGACCTCATCGGTTGGAATTAAGTACCATTTCACGCGTCTAGCCTCACTTGTGGAATAATGGGGACTACGGCAATTGTAGATATAGTTTTCGCAAATAGATAATAGGTGTGATTCTAATAATCATCAGCCCGTCCCGAAATTTATATTGAATAAAAGAGCTTCAGCTTCTCTTTTTGTGCCTCAAAAAGCTCTCATAACCCCTGCGTGAGAGCCCGTCCGCCTCCTCGTTCTCCTCTCGCGGCACCCAGGAGAAGCTGACATCTTTTCCCTGCAGAAGCTTCTTGATCTCGGGCACGTACTTTTTGGAGGTGGCGGAGGAAACCTTGTACTGGCCCTTCATCTGCTTGATCACCAGCTCCGAGTCGCCTTTGATGACGATCTTGTCCTCGATTCCTTCATCGACCAGCCACTGCGCTGCGGCCATCAACGCCTCATACTCGGCCACATTGTTGGTCATGCCCCGGCCCTCGCCCACGCCGCCAAATCCGCGCCAGATCGGCTCGCTGTCCCGGTAGACCAGGTAGCCATAAGCGGCCACGCCTCCTGGATTCTTGGGATAGCACAGCCCGTCGAAGTAAATGGTGATCATGCAGTCTGCCGTATTATGGATGTACCATTATAAAAACTGCGCCCGGATCGCCGGCTGAAATGTCGATTCTCGCATTTCTCCATAACTCTTTTCGGGCACGATGCATTTATAACAGATTTGTTTCACACTAAAGCTACAGGAACTATAAGGCCACGCGCAAAACAGAGAGGTTTTCGAGATCATGAAGGTTGCTGTCATTGGAGGAGGCTTAGCCGGTGCAGAGCTGATAAGAGTCGCCTCGCCCTGCCCTCTGCAGTTCACATTGATTGAGCCCAAAAAGCAGGTGGAGATGCAGGCCCTGTATCCGGAATACCTGGGCGGAGTGGCAAGGCTCCAGGATCTGGCGGCACCACTCAAGCCATTTTGCGAACGCGTGGGTGCCACACATATTCAAGAAAAGGCCATGCGTCTGGAAGGTAATACGGTAGTCTGCGAGAAGTCTCGTGTGGACTTCGACTACGTGGTGGTGGCAACAGGAGCCGCCCAGAACTACTTCGGCATCAAGGGTGTCGAGAACACCTTTTCCATCAATACCCTGGAGGAGACCAAAAGGGCACGCCGCTATGTGGAGGATAACTATCCGGAGAGGATCATGATCATGGGCTCCGGTCTCACCGGCGTGGAAGCGGCCTCCATCCTGGCAGAAAGCATGGATGCCAGCATTTACATCATCGAGGCGCGTGAGCGCGTCCTGCCCCTGTTCTCCCCCCAGACATCGGAGATGGTGGAAAAGGCGCTCTCCAAGAAGGGCGTGAACATTCTCACCTCTACCCAGGTGGCTGAGGTCAGGAAGGACTGCATCAGCTTCACGGATGGCTCCTGCTTGGACTGCGACATGGCCATCTGGACGGCAGGAGTCAAGCCCTCTACCTTCATCCAGGATCTGGACCTACCCAAGAAGAACGGCTGGATATTGGTGGATCCCCACCTCAACGCCAAAGGCAATGTCTTTGCCATCGGCGACTGCGCCTGGATAGAGGTAGACGGCAAGCTGGCCACCAAGACCGGCCTGGAGGCGGAGCGGCAGGCCAAATATCTGGCCGGCCACTTCAGGAACATGATCAAGGGCAGGGCTTTCGAGAAGTACTCGGTGCGGGCCAGCACGGACAGCCAGGTGGCGCTTATCTCCTTAGGTGCCGATTGCGCCGTGGGCGTGGTGGGAAAGACCTGCATCGGGGTTCCGACAAGGCTCATTTACTCGCTGAAGAGCTGGATCGACAAATCGTTTATCAAGCGGTTTAAATAGGTGCATCTATTCTTAGTGTCCTATAATTATTAATTATTTTTCCATTATACTCTGAAATTGATCAACTCCGAAAGAGTCCATACATGGTCTGTGATTCCTGCCGCCATCATGGGTGTCCTCTGCATCCATTTTCTTTCCTTTTGGTCTATTTGGGTCCTCAAACCTTTATGCGTCTTAACGAAATGATATATTCCGAAATAGATATTTAATGAAGAGATAAGGAGCTTCTTCCTTTTGGAGAAACCAAGTGTCTTTCTTGTTAACCTTCGATTTCTTTCGCGTATGGTGAGGTTGTTTCGTTCGATGAAGGCAATATTAATATGACTGCTAACAGTAGAGCGCGCAATTGCCTTCATTGCAGCATCCTTTTCACCAAAAACGACCTCTGTATCGACTCCAACA
>JALNZQ010000031.1 GCA_023229165.1 Methanothrix sp. | reverse complement strand
TACTATATTTTGATATATGCATATTTACTCCTTAAATTTATAGTTCATTACATCATAAGTTATATCTTTTTCTATTGAAATGCTAAAAAATAACAAAAATGAGAATAATGTACATAATTATTAATAGTAATATAACGAATTTGCGTGATCTGCTTTTCCCGGGCTTCCAGGGGCCAGTGCCTTGATTCAAAAATAGAAAAGGGCGCCAGCATCCCGAAAAGGATACACCCTCGATCATGGGGAGAATATTTGCGCCTCCTTTTCAGGAACCAATTCAATTGGGATAGATCAAGATCCTTCCTCCCGGATATTCCAATCCCATGCGCTCCAGATATTCCTTGTAGATTTGCTCAGGGTCCAGATCCACTTCTGGATAAAATAGCTTCGCGAAATAACCTACGCCTACGATGCTGTCCAGGCCGTAGAATTGGCTTCCGCTAACGACGTAGACCCTATCATTTTTCACAGCCGAAATTGCGGATGCACCGGGACGGCTGAGGATCTCGCTTCTTATCTTCTCTAGCTTCACGCTATCTGCACTCGGCGTGCGCTCCCATCCAATGTTGTCCGTAGACTGTAAGCTCACAATCACATCAGGGTTCATGGTAGTTACCCACTCCCAATCGACCGTGGGCGACATTTGCTCTATTTTGCTGCAAATGTTATTTCCGCCCGCATATTTGATCTGGTTATAAAGGGCCGATCCCATTCCGGCAGAAGGCAGCGCACCAAGTCCTGCTCCGGTATTCCAAACCTCTACATAGACCTTGGGAAGGGCTTTTCCCCGGACTGCCTCCTTGATCTTTTTCTTATGGCCCTCATACCAATCCAGATAATCCTCTGCTTCTTTCTCCTTATTCAAGAGGGTGCCAATCTTCGTTATCTCTTCACTCATGTTCTCCGGCCGCGATAGCTTGAATCCGACCACAGTGATATTCTTAAAAGAGGCCAAGCCCTTCTCCACGGCCGCTGCCCCATAAGGCTTGTCCGCTTCAGGATAAGTGATGACGACAATATCCGGGACGATTGTATCGCCCTTCTTGGCAATGTCGCCAATCATCTCGTAGTCCGGATCGCTCCACTTGCCAACGGTCTGCTTCTTTTTAAGCTCCTTTGGCATCTCGCTCTTTTTCTGTTCATCCACATCTACGGCTACAACTTTATCCACGGCGTTGAGCATAACCACGACTTCTGCAGAATTTGTATTAAGCGAAATGATCCTCTGAATCGGCATCGTAATGTTTACCACTCGACCGGCTGAGTCGGTGAGTGTCATGGGATATTTTGTATCCTCTCCTAAAGAAGAAAGGGGCGTCATAATGATACACAAAATGACGGCTAAATAGATCAACAAAACTCTTGACCGCATCAAATAATCCCTCCTTAATATATACTCCCTGGGCATTTTGAATATATCTATTAATAATACTTTTGGTCAAAATAGCAAAAAACGATCCATAATAAAATATAAATAGGCTATAAGTGTGATTTATCTATTTATTTCAATAACAGACCCAAAAAAGTGATATTGGACAAAAACAGATTTTCCAGGCATTCAAACGCATGCCTGGCTGCGGTTCAAGGATCTGAGTGGTACGATACACGGCTTGTCCTGTGATGTCATCACCAGCGCTTCAACACCATAGACATCGCGGATATTCCTCTCGCAGAGCAGGTCATTGGGAGTACCGGCTGCATAGACTTTACCATTTTTCAGCATCACCAGATTATCCGAGAAACGGGCAGCGAGATTTAGATCGTGGATAGCCATCACCGCCGAGATGCTCTTTTCCTTTACCAGTGAGCTAATAGTCTCCATAACATCGAGCTGATGCTTCATATCCAAATTCGAAGTGGGCTCGTCCAGGAGCAGGATCGCCGGCTCTTGGGCCAGGGCGCGGGCGATGAGCACCTTTTGCTTCTGCCCGCCGGAGAGTTGAGCAAAGTCCCTCATGGATAGATCCTGTAGATTTAAAAGCTCCAGAGTATCTGCCACCTTGCCGATATCCGCATCTGAGACCTTCCATGTGATGTGCGGCCTTCTGCCCATGAGCACAGTATCAAACACAGTGGTTGCTAAAGGCGTTGAACTGGATTGAGGCACATAACCAATCAGCCTTGCAATCTCCTGCTGTGACATAGACTCAATCTCCCGTCCATCGAGCAGAATGCTGCCATTCGGCTTAAGGATGCGATCTATGCATTTGATGAGCGTAGTCTTGCCCGATCCGTTAGGTCCCACCAGGCTGAGTACCTCTGCATCGTTTACTACAACGTTAAGATCATTCAGGATTTTATTGCTTCTATAACTAAAGGTCAAATCTTTAATGGTGATTTTTACCAATATTCCTCACTCTCCTGCCGAGGTTGTACTCTGTTTGCACAGATATGTTATCTTATGGTGATCCAATCTTCAGCATCATTAATAAAACTATCTATGATAGTCGTATTATCAAATAAGAAATTTGCCATTATATAGATCTACAAAAAAAAAAGGGAAGCCCCTTGGAGCCGCCCACCCGGGGCGGCTCACCAGAACACTTTCTTTCTGCGCAGGAATAGATAAACGAAGAATGGAACACCCAGGAAGGCAGTCATTATTCCCACCGGCAGAATCACGGGTGACATGATGGTTCTCGCCACGGTGTCTGCAGCCAATAGCAGCAGTCCCCCCACTAGAGCTGAGGCGGGGAGCAAGAACCTGTGGTCCCCCCCGATCACCATGCGCGTAATATGCGGAGCGACAAGACCGATGAAGCCGATGGTTCCCGTGAAGCATATAACGCTCGCTGTGATGATTGAGACCAGCACCATGCATATTACCCGCGTCTTCTCCACGTTCACTCCCAGGCTCTTGGCTGTCTCATCCCCAGCTCCTAAGGCATTGATGTCCCAGGACTTGAGGAGAAGATAAGGGAAACATGCGGCTATAATGCCCGTAACGATCCAAACCTTATCCCAAGAAGATCTTCCTAAAGAGCCCATCATCCAGAAGACCACTTCTTGCACCTGTTCGGCATGCCCTACGTATTGCAGGAAGGAGGTCATGGCCGAGAACAGGTACATGATGGCTATGCCTGCCAGGACCATTGTCTCAGGTGTGATGCCCTTGTACTTCGCCAGGCCATAAACGCTCATAGAGGCGAGAAGGGTGAAGATGAAGGCGTTGCCGATTATGAGGTACTCTCCCCCAACGAAACCTGCTCCCATGACTATAGCTAAGGCAGCACCAAAGCCCGCTGCAGAAGCTATGCCCAATGTGAATGGGCTGGCCAGGGGATTCTTGAGGATGCCCTGCATTACGGCTCCTGCAACTGCGAGGCCGATACCGCCTACAATAGCCAGAAGAATGCGGTGCAGCCGCAGACCCCAGACGATTGTATCCGAGAACCAGGTGGTCTCAAAGTGGCCCGGCAAAAACCTGGCTATGATGGTGGTGTAAACATCAACGACGCCGATGTCTGCCGAACCTTGCGTGGCTGCATAGCCTGCCAATATGGTTATACTCAGAATGAGCAAAATGAGAAAGAGCATCTTTTTGCCGATGAACTTCTGATACTCTGCTCTCAAATCCGTGCCGGGTTTTTCCTTGGAATACACAGATGACACTTGCTCATGCCTCTGGATAGACAAAGACACCCTTATTTACTACATCTATATCTGCCCCCTGGAACTCCTTGAGGTATTCCTGGTATGTCTCGCGGGGACTGTAGTCCTGGAATATCTTGGGCTGCAGCCATTTTCCCAAATAGCCCATGCCCAAATAGAACCTTCCACCGCCCTTGGTGCAGTCCCAGGTGAACACATAGACCTTCTTGCTTTTCACTGCAGGTGTTTTGTTCAATTCAGTCCGGTCGAGCACCTCATCTGCTAAAGCCTCAATTGCCGCGGTGTCGCTCAAATCTTTGTCTATTCCCGGACTGTCCTTGAGATATTTGTAGCGCAGAATTATTTCCGGATTCTTCATGGCAACGGATTCTGGATCAACCTGCTTAAATCCCTGCAATTCTGAGAATATATTGTTCCCGCCGGCCGCAACGAGGAGAGCATTATGGGCATGACCCGAGCCGCAGGTGTAATAGGTCTGGCCGCCTCCGAAGTCAGCCTCCAGATAGACGGCAGGCTTCTGACTGGTGGAGAGGCCCGACACTGTATCCAGGTATTTACCGAGCTTCTCTTCAAAGAACCGATTGTATTTTTTTGCCTCATCGTTTCGATCGAGAAGATAGCCCATTTTGTCGACGATATCGGTATATTGAGATATGTTTCCTGAATCCAAGCGGATCACAGTGATATTGGTATCCTTGAGATTCTGATCCAGATCTTCCTGTTTGGGGCTGCTCATGTATGTTATGACAAGATCCGGGCTGGATTTAATCAAGGCCTCCCAGTCAACCGATGATACTGGAGATCCAATGTTGACAAAGCCAGCGCCATCCGCGTAAAGGTCTCCGCAGCCCTGCTCCCGGCTCTGCACAACATACTTGCCGGCAGCGACAATTTTATCTGTGCTCTTGAGGGTGCGCAGTATCTCATAGTCCTCCGTAGTCAATACAGCGATCCTTTTGATAGGCTTATAGATCGTTATCTCGTTACCATTCGAGTCATTGATGTTCCTAGGATAGCTCTCATGAATGAGCCTGATCTCAAGAAGCTCTTCCGAGTCGATCCTTTTGTCCTTAAAATCCTTTTCTGCAACCTTCAATTCTTCTGCAGAGATCACTTTGTCGCCATTCGCATCCCCAGGAACTGATACCGCCTGGTAGGCGGCTGCAAGCCCTAACGGAATGAAAAAGCAGAAAAATAAAATGCAACCGTGTATAATTTTCATGCCTATTCCTCAAATTTGGTCTTTGAAAACTGCGCAAAGATCTTATACGCATATTAATAAGTCTTTTGGTAATAGTAACACTAGGTTACATCTAGTATTGCAGAACACCATACTTATATGCTTAATATGTGCCGATGATGTATTCTAGATATAGAGAACGCGATTATAGCCTTTGCTAAAACATCTCTTCATCCAATGACATTGTTTCACGAAGGGTCAATCGATTCTCGATGATATGATAATTGTAAATTTATATTATACTTTAATTAACTATTCATACAATTAGCACCAAAATAATCAAAAAATTAGTACTTTTTAATACAACGTAAAACCTTAAATACGAAAACGACAAGCTAAAAAACGGAGATAATAATGCACCATCTGAAGAGAAAGACTATACCATTTACTGCCATCGTTGGGCAGGACGACATGAAGTTCTCCCTGATTCTAAATGCCATCAATCCTCGCATAGGCGGCGTCCTGATCAGAGGCGACAAGGGCACTGCTAAATCGACGGCAGTGCGGGCTTTAGCCGACCTGCTGGAGAATATTCAAGTGGTGGAAGACTGTCCATTCAATTGCGATCCGGGAAATCCTGAAGATATGTGCGACCTGTGTTTTGAGAAAAACCAGGCAAGCCGGATAAAAGGAATAGATAAAAAGACACCTGTTATCGATCTGCCCTTGGGGGCAACCGAGGATAGAGTAGTTGGCTCTTTGAATGTTGAGCGTGCCATCAAAGAAGGAATCAAGGCCCTGGAACCGGGTATCCTGGCGGCCTGCAATCGCGGTATCCTCTACATAGATGAGGTCAATCTCCTCGATGATCATGTGGCCGATGTGCTACTGGACTCGGCTGCAATGGGTGTCAATATCGTGGAGCGCGAGGGAGTATCGGTAGCTCATCCCTCTAAGTTCATATTGGTCGGGACCATGAACCCGGAGGAGGGAGAGATCCGGCCTCAACTGCTGGACCGATTTGGACTGCAAGTGAGCGTTGTCGGCATCGATGATGTGGATCAGAGGATGCAGATCGCCAAGATGGCGGAAGCATTTGATGCCGATCCCGATGCATTTATGGAAATGAGCCAAAAAGGCCAGGCGGAATTAAAGGAGAAGATATCCCAGGCTCGTAAGATCCTTCGGAAAGCTGTCATGAGCGACGATCTTCTCAGGTCCATTGCCTCAACTTGCATCGATCTGGGCGTAAAGACGCACCGAGCTGAGATTGTAATCACAAGGACCGCCAAGACCATTGCCGCTTTTGACGGCAGGATAGAGGTCAACCAGGAGGATGTGAAGAAGGCCATGGAGCTGGCTTTGGCCCACAGGATGAGGAGCAGGCCCTTTGAGCCGCCCACCCTGAACAAGGACAAGCTGGAGAAGTCCATGTCCCAAAACCAACCAGAACACAAGCATCAACATCAAAATCCCCAGCAACAAAAAAAAAATGAGCAACCGCCCCAGGAGCCCGACGACCAAAAGGACGCAAATCAAACCCAGGCTGCCAAGCCCCAGGAGCAGGTCTTCGAGATCGGCACGCCTATCGATACGCGTGCCATTGACATGCCCCGCAAGCGAGATCGAATTGCCCGCCGCAAGACCAGTGGCCGGAGAATGAACACTCTCGCTTTACGAAACCGGGGAAGATACCTGCGCCAGAGGATGCCCCAGGAAGGGAAAGATATCGCCATCGATGCTACCATTCGAGCGGCAGCTCCCTACCAGAAGGTAAGATTCGGCCCCAATGCCATTCAAGTGAAGAGCGAGGATATCCGGGAAAAAGAGAGGGTAGGGAAGACCTCTGCCGTAGTTCTCTTCGTAGTGGATGCCAGCGGCTCCATGGGGGCCAATCAGAGGATGGAGAGCGCCAAGGGCGCAGTTCTCTCCTTGCTCATGGATTCTTACCAGAAGAGAGACAAGATTGGCATGGTGGCCTTCAAAGGAAAAGATGCCGAACTTATCCTTCCGCCCTGCTCCAGCGTTGATCTGGCCTTGAGCCGTTTGCGAGAGCTTCCCACAGGAGGCAAGACGCCTCTATCCGCCGGCCTCTCCAAGGCAATGCAGCTATTGCAGGGCGAATTGAGAAAGGATGAAGAGACCAAACTCATGATGGTACTCATATCCGACGGCAGGGCAAATGTGGGAATGGGCGGCAAGATCAAGGACGAGCTGATGGAGATCTCGGAGAGAGCTCGTCATCTCGGGATTCATACCATCGTCATTGATACCGAGGTTGTGGAGAGCTCCTTCATGGACATGCGACTAGGCTATTGCCATGAGATCGCAGAGAAGTGCGCAGGAAAGTACTACCCCATATCCGGCTTAAGCCCGGAAGCGCTCTATAGCATTGTGGACGGAGAGCAGAGGATTATATTCGATAACATGACAATAAATGAATACGCCACAACATAAATTTTCATAATATTTTTTGGATCACAAGAGGCATTTATGAGCAAAATGATTGAGATATCGGGCCTAAACAAGGACTATTCCGGGAAAAAAGTGGTTGACTGCCTGGACCTGGAGATCGGCCACGGAGAGCTCTTCGGATTTTTAGGGCCAAATGGGGCGGGCAAGACCACTACCATTCGCATTCTAACTACCCTTACCAAGCCATCCTCCGGGCTGGTTCGGATCAACGGCATTGATGTGGCAAAAGATCCCGCCCATGTTAAGTCGGAGTTCGGCATAGTTCAGCAGCACCTCAGTCTCAACCGGGACCTGACCATCGGCGAGAATCTACAGCTTCATGCCCGACTGCACCATCTCACCAGGAAGGAACGAAAAGAGAGGATCGCAGATCTTCTGGACTATGTGGAGCTGTCCGATCATGCCGACTACCTCATCGATGATGTCTCCGGCGGCATGAAGAGGAGGGCCATGATCGCCCGGGCTCTCATACACAGGCCGAAGCTTCTCTTTCTGGATGAGCCCACCGTGGGTTTGGACGCTCAGACCCGCCGCAAGGTCTGGGATCTCATCCGCAGGATGAATTCCGAGGGCACAACCGTCTTTTTGACTACGCACTACATTGAGGAGGCTGAGGCCTTATGCCAGAGGGTGGGCGTTCTTCATCACGGCCGGATCATTGCCATAGGTTCACCTCTCAGCCTTCGCCAAAATCTGGGCATGATCGCCGTGGAGATGAATTTGAACGGAAACGGAACCGAGTACAGGTATTTTGCTGACCGGGCAAAGGCCGCCCAGTTCATTGAAACCCTGCCGAGCACGGAGCGTGTAGTCATGCGGGAATCGAACCTAGAAGATGTATTCATTGAGCTTACCGGCCAGAAGGTCCAGGGGGGATTAACCTGATAGATGCCTACAGCATATTGTGGGCAGATCTAGTGGCCTTGAAGCGCCGCGGACCCAGATATCTCATCACCACCCTGGTCAGTCCTATTCTTTATCTGGTGGCCTTCGGATGGGGCCTGGGCCGTGGGATCAATCTCAATGGAACGAGCTACCTGGAGTTCGTAATACCGGGCATCATTGCCCTCACTGCCATGACCACCAGCTTTAACGGAGCCGGCACGAGGCTCAACGTCGACCGGCTTTACTTCAAGAGTTTCGATGAATGCCTTATGGCCCCCATAAGCCTGACATCTCTTCTCATGGGAAAGGCCCTGATCGGAGTGGTGAGGGGCCTCATGAGTTCCGTGGCGTTTCTCATCGTGGCCATGCTGATTGCGCCTCATATCCATATCGGGCCGCAATTTTTGCTCGGCCTGCTTCTCACCTGCCTGACCTTCGCCTTTCTGGGAGTGCTGGCGGCACTGCTGGCCAGGTCACATGAGGACATGGCCGTCTTCGGAAGCCTGATACTGATGCCCATGACCTTTCTCGGAGGAACATTCTTCTCGCTCTCCCAGGTGCCAGTGGGATTGAAGTATGCTCTTTATGCCCTGCCCCTCACTCATTCCAGCCTCTTTCTTCGGGCTGCTGCTCTGGATCAGCCCCTGCCCTGGGGGTCATTCTGGATATTGCTGGCGTTCTTTGTGGCGTTCCTGGTGGGAGGGATGGTAACTTTGAAGAAGATCAGCATTTAACGAAACAGCACCACTCCGACGCAGGGAATGCCAAACCAATATGCCAAGTTCTTGGGCGGATCTTTTGATTATTTTTTTTAATTTATTTTTTGATTGATTACTAATTTTTAAGTTTACCTTATTTTTTCCCTGCAGCCCGAAAACCTTAAATCAATTGAATTTAACTATGATCTACCTAAGTTGATTAGTGGTGATAGGGTTGAAGAACAGGCAAAGCAGGAACATTACTCATTTCGATCATTCTTTTCATCCTTGTCGCAAATATGGTGGAATAAATCATGCTAAAGAAAACCATTGAACGCCTCTTTTACAGCTATCCTAGAAGAGGGACTAAGGCAAAGATGCGATTGGATTTATTGGAATCATCGAACGTAATTGCCCATCTCGGTTGCACCGAAGAGAGCGAAGAAGATCCGGAGTTTCCTGAGAAGGAAGCCTGCAAGCTCTTTAAGCATTGTCAATGGATAGCGTGTTTTCATCCGGGAATAGATGCTGAAATTCTGAGAAGTAAAAATATAAAACAAATGTGCGATGAGACCGGGAAGAAGTACAAGAGGATAGCAGCTGAGCCATAATGACCAACATGCCCTTGGAGCTCAAAGCCGGGGTGAGCAAACCATGCCATCGGCCGAGTGCTATCACCTTCCCTGCCCACAAGAAATTAAAAAAGCATGTTTATTACGTTTGAGGAAAAGAATGGCCTTCTTATTATTTTTGGGTGCAGCATTCGGGCTGATACTTGGCACATTCCTGGGACTGTTCACAGGAATGCTCCAGGGAATATTTTTGGGCTTCCTCTCCGGAATGATCCTGGGGCTTTTCTTGGAATTATTCGGGGGATTTATGGCAGGATGTCTTTGGGAATCAATCTTGGAATTGGCCTCGATATTGCATGATAAATAGAACACGAAGTTGAATGGTTTAATTTATTAAGTTAAGTCTTCACTGGGGCCATTTTCTCTGGCATGCCTCATGAAGACCCTCTTTACAGCACACTCAATGGACCGATTCAAACCCGCTACATAATGCGCCAGACAGGGCCCTGCGCACAGCCATCGATCCGTGCAGGTATTGCACTCCCACGGGCTTTGCACCAGGCAGCGCTTTTCTGCCATTCGATAGAGCAGCTCCTCTGCAAAACCAGACGCCTCAATATTTCCCAGCATCATCTGCGGATCGAGCAGGGATGGGCAGACGTAAGAGCTGCCATCCGCCAGCACAACCAGAGATCGGCATGAGTCAAAAAAGCAGTGATGGAGCCTCGCTCCGCCGCACTCCAGAGTATACCGCATCCGCTCCAGCTCCCTGAAATTTATTCTTCGTCCGCCCATTCCGGCAAGATGATCAGCACGCGAAATGGCAGTCTCGATGCCTGCTGCGGCCAGGCAGGGGTCGGGCTGCATGGATCGGCTGGCTCTGCCCACCGGCCTCAGGAAATCGATGGCGATTCCTTCCACATTTCCCAGATAGCTCAGCACATCCACAAGTCCTGCCAGAGTTGCGGCATTGGCCCTGGAAAGAACGCAGGTCGCGCCCACCCGAATTCCTTCATCTCGCAAGGCGGCAATTCCCCGCATGGCTGATCCTGTGGAGCCGCTTCCGTCTGAAAAGGGTCGAAGAGCGTCGTTCACCGAAGGAGGACCGTCCAGGCTCACGCCTATTCCGATCTTGAGACTCTTCAGCCTACCCGCAACATCTGGATTGATGAGAGTGGCATTGGTCTGAACCTGGCAGGGAGCTTGCAAGCCCATCTCACTCACGTAATCCACGGCCTTTTCTATGAGATCGAGATTGAGAAGGGGCTCGCCGCCGGTGAACTGGATCTTGAAGCTCTGGAAGCATTCCGCCATCACATCGATGGCTCGAAGCGCCTTGGGCCAGATCATCGAAGTCTTTTTTTCGCCGCCACAGGCGTAGCAGTAGCGACAACGCAGGTTGCAGTCCGCGGTTATGGATAAGGCCAGAAGGCCGGGTTTTTCCATGGGCATTTTATCAGTCTCAACGGAATTCGGCGACAGAATGCCATGCACTCTTGCGGATCAGGTTCTTCGGTTTCCTGAGCTTCAATCTGCTTGAGGTTGATCCTCCTCAATCCAGCCCTCGATCTCCAGATAGACATTGCGAAGCTCTTCCTTCATCTCGTCAGATGCCTGCCACATTCCTCGCTGCACGGCCTCCAGCAGCCGCTCGGTGATGTTTTGCAGAGCGTGCGGATTCACGTTCTTCAGCCACTCCTGCATCTCCTTGTCCAGGGCGTATTTGTTTGCTAGCTCCTCGTACATCCAGTCTTCCAGAACCTCGGCGGTAGCGTCCCAGCCAAAGGAAATGTCGACCGCCCTGGAAAAATCGGCAGCCCCTTTGTAGCCGTGAGCTAACATGCTCTCGATCCACTTGGGATTGAGGATGCGCGTACGGAAGATATGTTTTGTCTCCTCGACTGTGCTCCGTGTCTTAACCCGTTCCGGATCGGAGCTGTCGCCGCAGTACGACCTGGGCAGATCTCCCTTGATGGATTTTACGGCAGCGATCATACCACCATGAAAAGAATAGAAGTCGTCGCCATCCAGCATATCAATCTCTCTCGTGTCCTCGTTTTTAACGGTCAAATCTAGACTGCCCAAACGCCTCTTGAACTCCTCAGAAACCGTAGCTCCAAAGGATTTGCGGCCATAAGCGTATCCACCCCAAACCACATAGACCTCGGCCAGATCGTGACAGTCCTTCCAGCTCTTAGACTCGACGGCAGCGCTCACTCCCGCGCCGTAAGTTCCGGGCCGGCTACCGAAGATGCGATAGCCTGCCTCTTCTCTGGCCTTCTCTTCACAAATCCCTTCTTTGATCTTTTCCTTCATCCTGAGATCTACATGGTGAGCCAGATGGTTCTCCTCAGGGGATTCTTTGAGGCCTGCTACCATCTGCACCGCCTCGTCCATCAGCTCGACAATATTGGGAAAGGAATCCCTGAAAATCCCGCTTATGCGCACAGTAACATCGATGCGTGGCCGTCCCAGCTCCTGCAGAGAGATCAGTTCCAGCCCATCGATCCTGCCGCTCCGGTCCTCCCAAACAGGGCGAACTCCCATCAGGTAGAGTATCTCGGCAACCTCATCGCCATAGGTTCTCATGGTGTTGGTGCTCCAGAGAATTATGCCGATGTTCTCAGGATATTTTCCTTCATCCAGGATATACCGCTCCAGAAGCGACTGAGCCTGCAAGATGCCCACCTTCCATGCAGCCCTCGTGGGAATGGCTCTGGGGTCCAGGCTGTAGAAGTTGCGGCCTGTGGGCAGTATGTCGGCCATGCCTCTGGTGGGCGCTCCGGAGGGGCCGGGCGGAACATATCCGCCGCTCGCCGCCTTGAGGATACTGTCCAGCTCTTGGGTGGTCTCTTCTAATCTTGGAACCAGAGATTCGCAGATGTAGCTGAGGACCTGCTCCACCTCCCAGCTTTTTTTGCCCAATATTTTAAGCTGCACTGTTTCGATTTCGCTCCGGTCGAAATTGATCCTGTGAAGCTCCTCGATCAGCCGGAGCGAGTTGTCGTGAATCTCTTGAAGAATTTCGCCACCCGTTTTTTGGCCGTCGACCGTCCTTGCTCTGCCGCTCAGCAGCATATCCAAATCATATCCCATCAGATTTGAGAGGACTACTCTCAAGGATGGGACGCTCCCGTTCTTGAGCCTGGTGAGGGAGACCAAAAATTCCTCTTGCTTGACACCCGAAGGCGTCAGGCCCAGGATATGCAAGCCATTCCGGACTTGAGAATCAGACAATTCATAAATGTAGTCGCTCAACTTCTCTACGAAGTCCCCGAATTCCTGGCCATCCGGGCCCTCCTTTAGACCCAGATCACTGTTCAGGTTGGCATCAATCGCCTTCCGCCAGATTCGCTTCCTCAGCTCCGGCAGCTTTTTTTGGTCCTCGATCGATGCCTGCCGGTATTCTTTTATGAGGACCTCCAGCTCTGCAATCTCCTCGTATGTGTCGGCATTGCGCATCACGGGAACCAGGTGATCCACCAGACAGCAATAGCTGCGCCTCTTGGCCTGAGTGCCCTCGGCCGGATTATTAATGATGTAAGGATATATGTTGGGAAGATCCGACATGGCAATATCCGGATAGCAGCTCTCCGACAGGCCCACGGATTTTCCCGGCAGCCATTCCAGCGAGCCGTGTTTTCCGATATGCATGACCACATGAGCGCCGAATATGTCCCGGATCCAGCGATAGTAGGCATAGTAATGGTGAGGGATAGGAAGATCCGGGCTGTGATAGATCGCTTCGGGATTTTCCAGCAAGCCTCTGGGCGGCTGCATGCTTATGAAGACATTGCCGTTCCGAATGCCTGGGATGATCAGGAAGCCATTATGGACGAACAGCTCACCCGGCGGCATTCCCCAGGATTCACTCATCTGCTCCTGAACGCCGGCAGGCAGCTCTTCAAACCAGGAACTGTACTGCTCGCTTGAAACGAACGCATCAGCCCGCTCAAGGAGGCACTGCATGCTGTAGAACTTCTTCTGATTGGTTGCGCCCTTCAAGATCCTCTTCATCAGATCCTGGCCGTTCTCCGGCAGCCAGTCGAGCCTGTATCCTTCCTTTGACATTCTGCACAGGATCCTGTAAACTGACTCTGGAGAATCAAGGCCGATGGCGGTCCCAATCTGATCGTCCCGAGGAGGATAGTTATGAAAGATTATGGCCACCTTTTTGTCCTGCGGGGGCGTGTGTCGCAGGCGAGCCCAGTTAAGAGCCAGACGAACTACCTTTTGTATTCTCTCCTTTATCGGCTCAAATCGGGAAAGGCTGGCACCGGTAAGAGGATCTCTGCCAGCAGGATCTCGGAACCCGACAGGCACGGCTATCAGCATTCCATCGAACTCCGGCTGGGCTACGTTAATGGTGACGTCCATGGGCTTGAGGCCCTGGAACGATGCAGTCCACTCCTCCTTTGTGCTATAGTAATTCAGCATGGCCTTTATGACAGGAACTCCCAGCTCCTGGCGAATTGAACCTTCTTTAGCAGACTCGTCTTCAGTTGAACCCTCCTTTGCAGCGAACCCTCCATCGCGTCCCTGCTGCAAGGTTGCAGCAACGGGGCTGACGGTGAGCGAGAACATCAGAGTGCTAATCAATACATCAATTAGGGGCCGTCCGTCTTTCATAAAATACTTCTTTGCAGCATACTCCCAGCCGCCGCTTCCCAGCTGCTCATCCTTGTGCGTGTGCAGGAAAACTGGTATGACGTTCGCGCCTCTTGCTTCGACTTCAGAGATGATCAAATCGATGGCTTGCAAATCCTCTGCCTGCCACATGCTGATGTTGAACCACAGGCCTACGGTTAGCTTTCCCGGCTGGAATCTTTTGTCCAGATATTCTTGCAGCGATGGGACATGATCGAATGCCGAGTGGTAAATTCCCTCCCAAGGAGGCATTTTTGGCTCACTCACAAGGAATGTTGCATTATCTAGCCGGTTGGCCAGAAAAAGCAGAAGATTCCTGAGATTCTCTCTTCCGCCAAAGCTGATGTACTGAAAGATCTTCTGGTATGCATCACCTACCGTTGATACATTCACAAGCTCCGGATCGATGGAGCTTGCATCCTGAACATGAAGGAGCGCTCCGGCCCCCCTGGTTAAAGAGATCAGGCGATCAAAGCCGGGGAAGCTCTTCTTTCCGCCATGCAGCCTGATTATGACCAGATCGGATCTTCTGGCATGGTCTTCCAGTTGTTTCGTCCGAGACAAAGATTCGCCTGTGATTGGATGCAATGCTGCGAAATCACCCATCTCCTCTAACAATTCTCGGAAAGCCGAGGCCAACGGGGAAATCTCTGAGCCGTTGACGCTAATATATGTGATTTGCAAGGTATGTGATCTCATATTCCGCTCAAGCGTTCATTTTGGTCTTTTCAGTTCTTAATAATGACTTCCAAAAAATTCTGGGCGGCAAAAAGCCGTCAAGCTCTATGAGCTGGATGGATAGGCGTATGAGCCTGTCATCTCCTGGCCATAGAATTTTTCCAGCATCTCCTTATGAACTGACTCTGGATCTATATCCTTGAATTGCTCGGGATAAAGCCATTTGGCGAAATAAAGCTCTCCAATGACTGAGCGTATTCCTCCGACGACAATTCCGCTTAGAACATATATCCGTCCATCTCTGATGGCCTCAAGTGAACTAAGCTCAGATCTGCCAGATATTTCATCGTGCTCCTTCTGCAGATTTTCCTCAGTGTAATCCTTGGTGCTTGAAAGCAGTCTGATGATCACGGACGGATCTTGCTGCAATAACCATTCCGGATCGATTGTCGGGTATTGGACAGATGCGTTGCCAACGATATTGACTCCGCCCGCCTTTTCAATGAAATTATTATAGCCGCTGCTTGTAGATGCTGCACGGTATGCCTGGTTCCACTCGACAAACACACGGGTCTTTTCATCAGGTTTGACGGCTGCAATTCGTTTATCGATTAAATCCTCATACTTCTGTACATAGTCCACGATCTCCTGGGCTCGCTCTTCCTTTGCCAGAACCTGACCCATGTACTTGGTTATAATGATAGCACGAGACGGATCTGTGAATTTTTCAACAATTACAGGTATTCCTGCATCCTCAATCTCCTTGCGGTTATCATCAGAGAGCATCCCGTCGGCGATCAGGAGATCGGGATGAAGCTCTACTATGCGCTCCAAATCGGGCGACCTGGAGTTTTCCCCGACAACTTCAACTTTATCGAGATTTGAGGGGAAAACCGAATTTGGTCGACCAACTAAACTCTTGCCGCTATTTAGGGCACAGATTATCTCCGTGCCCATGTTAGATAGTGATATGGTGCGGTTGACTGGCAAGGATAGATCAACCTGCTTTCCGGTATAGTCAATAACGCTGATGGTGCCTCCACTGCATAGCGGAATTAGCAGACATAAACAGATCGAAAATGCTAGTACGATATCTCTCATCATTCAAGCCTTCTATTTGATACACTTTTTTGGACTTAAAACAAAATTACTTGTATTTAAGACCGATGCCCAAAATCCCAAACAATAAAGGCGTGCTAGCACCAAAAGATTTAAATCAAATGCATTTGTTTTAACGCCAAATTAATTTAACTAATCGCGGGATGAATTAGAGGCGAAATATGGGATCAAGATCGATGGTTGCATGATGGCAATGTCTGACTATGCCAAGGAGGTCTATGTCCATATCCAGCCATGATATCAAGGCTGCCGGGGCGATAAATGCCCACAGAGAGAGCGCCCTCAAAGGGCCAAAGGAAGAGTATCGCAGGTTCACGGACAAGAAGATGCTCTTCTTTGTGATTTTGATCCTGGGAGTTATCCTGCTGGCAAGCTTCGCGGTTACTCTAGGATCTGCCAACCTCAGTGTCAAAGATGTATACATTGCGATTTTAGCCAAGTTCCTGCCTGGCTATTTCCAGACGACGCACTTTGCCGATACCATTGTCTGGGGGCTGCGCCTGGAGAGAATACTCATGGGAATTGTGGCCGGCATGGGCCTGTCCGTTGCCGGTGCGGCCATGCAGGGCATACTCAAAAATCCCCTGGCCAGCGAGTTTACGCTGGGCATATCGTCCGCGGCAAGCTTTGGAGCAGCTCTCGCCATTGTGATGGGTGCAGGTTTTGTCGGTGGCGAATATCTGGTGATCGGCAATTCGTTCATCTTTACACTGATTGCCTCTTTCGCGGTCTACGGCCTGGCCAAGTACAAAGGAATCACCCCTGAGACCATGATTTTGGCTGGCATCGCCATCATGTATCTCTTCTCGGCCATGACCTCATTCTTGCAGTACGTCGGTCATGCCGAACAGGTGCAAGAAGTGGTCTTCTGGATGATGGGCTCTTTGGGGAAAGCCTCCTGGGAGAAGCTCGCCATCATCACCGGCGTCCTGGCGCTCTGTCTGCCTTATCTTCTTCTTAAATCCTGGGACATCAATGCCATCGGCGCCGGCGATGAGACGGCCAAGAGCCTGGGCGTAGATGTAGAGAGGACGCGCGTCATCAGCATGATTCTGGGGGCGCTGATTACCGCCAGCATCATCTGCTTTACAGGTACCATCGGCTTCATAGGCCTCGTCGCTCCTCATATCACCAGGATGGTCATCGGAGGAGACCACCGCTTTCTCTTGCCCGGCTCGGCCCTGGTAGGTGCACTTCTCCTCTTGGGAGCTGATACCATGGCCAGAACCATACTGGCACCGGTGATACTGCCCGTGGGAATAATGACCTCATTCCTGGGCGTTCCTTTCTTCGTTTATCTCTTCATGCGCAGGAGGAAGGAGTTTTGGTAAACATTACCATCAAAGGCCTGAAATTCTGCTACAACGGCTCCAATATTCTG
>JALNZQ010000244.1 GCA_023229165.1 Methanothrix sp. | reverse complement strand
TCATTGTTACCATAGTAATATGTGCTTGCCATATAAAACAATATCCACCCCAAACTAGATACATGATCATCATGGTTTCCACCACTAGCACCCCAAGTATGTTGTGTTAATTGTGTATATGACATTAATTCTTGAATTGTATTATCATCTGTTAATTGAACATATCCACGTTGAATATAGGTTTTCATTAACAAAATAGCGTTTTGTTTTAATTGATTTGTTACATATAATCCTCTACAATATTTATCAAAATTAACTAAATTTGGATATTGAAATGTATTAAAAAATATACTATATGTCATTTGCCCTGGTCCATTGTATTCAATAATTAATGGTGGATTATAATATAATTTTAATATTTTATATGAAAATGCACAAAAATCGTTTATTTCCAATACATTTGATGAAACTGATGCAACTTGTATAGCTTTGATGTTTGATTTAGTAAGACATATTTGCAATACGTGATAATCTTTTCTTATACCATATCCAGTATCAATAGATGCTACATATAGCCAACCATTTGCTTCCATTTTTTGTAATTGTTCTGGAGGATAATACAAACGAACCGAACAGTTTTTTGCAAATAGTTTTGCTTCTTCCGTTACATAAGGTAAAACCATAGGATCTTTTGCTTTTAATGTTTGCAAAATTTTATAATCTATTAAGGTGATAGACGATCCAATAAATTGGCATTCATATTCTTGTAAGAACGATTGTTCACCGATACGGAGTTTTTCTTCTTCCCCCCAATCATTTGTTCTATCTGGAACTTCATTCCATATTACAGTAGATCTAACATATTTTACTTGTAGTTGTTCAGGTGTAGCGGTTGATTCATCTACGGCTTTTTCCCACATTCTATAAAATGCATTTAATCCATTTGGAGTAGATGTTATTATAACTTTAGTTGTTTTTCCTGATGAAATTGATGGGAATACTGAATTCATAAATAAGTCGGCCATCTTTGGTCTAATAAATGCAAATTCATCTAGATATAATAAATTAGGAGATAATCCACGTATACCATCGCTTGATGTAGCAGCAACAACTATTCTAGAGCCGTTGCTAAATTGTATAGACATTTTATTCCATAATTTAACCCCAGGTTGTAACCACATAGGTAAGGCAATATAAGAATCTCGTAAAAGTTGTAATTGTTCTTTTGCTAACATTAATTTATTAGCTAACATTGCTGTTAATTTATCTTTATGAAAAATAGAATACCATAATATGAACCCACGCACAACAGTGGATTTACCAACCTGCCTACTCCATCTATTAATATTAAATCTATATTTAACAAATCTATTTAATGCCTTATCTTGAAATTTCCAAGTTTTGAACAATTGCATCCCATAATCTTTAGTATTTATATATACATAAGTATTTATAAAATATATTGGATCTTGAGCACATTTCTTTAGTTCTATAAGTTGCCACGGCTTATATGTAAATGTTTCATTAGCATCACGTAAATTTGTTATTCCATTAAATGGCATAAATAATCCTCATTTAAATAGTTTATAATTATCTTGATATGATTATGTTTTTTTATTATATTTATGAGTACAATGAAGTATACAATTATTATTCCTTACATGAATAGCATGTCTAATTTTAGAAAGCGTAATTTGTTTTATGTAATAGAAAATTATATGAATATTTTTAATGATGCTGATATATGTATAGTTGAACAAACAACATCAGAATTATTAAAACCCGATCTATTAAATAAATATGGAACCCATATAACATATTTTTCTTGTGAGTTTGGTGAAAACTTTCATAAAACAAAATTATTAAATTATGCTATAAATAAAATAGATAGTGATATTTATATTATGGGTGATGCTGATGCATATATTGATTCCAATTGTGTATATTCAATAAAAAATGATATTAATAAAGGATCTTTAATATACCCATTTTCTTCTGTTAATTATTTAAGCGAATATGATACTCGTAATATGTTATTTAATAATAAAATTAGTTATAATAATCACGGTATTGTAATAACACGACAGACTGGATTAATAAATGTTTTTACTAAAAAAACATATGAGCGTGTTGGTGGATTTGATGAATGTTTTACGGAATGGGGTGCTGAAGATGATGCTTTTTTAATAAAATGTAGAAGACTTATATCACCTATATATAGAAATATAAGACCGAATTCTGTGGTTTATCATTTGTTTCATCCAAAAATAAACACCCCCACATATTTATCAAAAAAAATATATAAAAATAATAGAAAATATTGTGCTTGCATTAAAAGAATGAGTATAGATGATTTAAATGATTATGTTAATAAAAAAAATGATATGAACTATTATATTAATAAATATGAAACTATGGGTAAATTAAATACAGAATTTAAATGGGAGTGTACACCACAAGGTGGTTTAACTATAGATACAACAATATATGATATAGATGATACTACAAATATGAGTTTTACTAAATTACTTAATATTATAAATGAAGAAGATGGAAAAGAATATGCTATAAATTTTATAAAAAATATTATTTTTAAAATTCCTAATTTGACAGAGGAACAAGTAAAGGAACTTAATTTATGGATGATATAAATTATTTCATAGCTAAAGATCTTGTGTCTGATGATGATTCTAAATTTTATCAATTAGGATTAAATATTGCGACAATTTATCATGATATACATTATGTTCCAGAAATATTACCATTTAATAGTGTTGTTATAACACAATGTGGAGATGGTCGTATAATAAAACCATTAGTTGATACAAAGAGAGAATGGTGTTTTATACATGACTATTCGCAAGCTTATTTAGATTATGTTAATTTAGATAAAGTTACTAAAGTATTTACCTTCGGTAATAATGCGAAAAAAATAAATAAACGAAATATAAAAACCTTTTCATCATATCCTATCAATTATAATTATCATAAATTACCTAGAACAAATTCTATAATTATTGTTGGTGAATATAATGAAGATGCTGACCATTTTTGTTTAGATGTTATTAAAAATATATATATACCAAATGCTAAAATTTTATTATGTTTATATACAAATAATTGCTGTAATGATGAGTATTTGACTATATTAGTTGATAAATTAAAAACATGTGATTATGATGTCGAATTATATAGTAATCTATCATTAGAAATGCTATTTTTTTATATGAGAATATCTGGATATTTAATACATTATGGAACTACAGATTATGGTATGCTGGGTGCATATTGTAATTTAATGCATATTAAAGAAAACGTACCCTATTATAGCAACATAGAATATAATATACCAACAGAACTAGATACATTTATAAATGAGGTTTTTTCTTATGGAAGGACATAAAAAAATAATAATAACATTGGAATCTGGTAGAACACATATATTTTTATCAAAAGATATGGTTATTATTCAGATATATAATGATTTAAAACAAGCAATAAATAATGATACAACTAAATTTCATGAAATTATGGATGCATCAAACACCTATAAATTAATAAAACTAGCTGATATTGAATCTATAGAAATGATTGATTGCTAATATAAAGGAAAAATATGAAAAAACTAAATAAAATAGAAAAAACAATAAAACTTTTTGAAATATTATCTGCGGTATATACTATATATACATGTGCATCATTTTTATTAAAGGAGCATTCAAATGAAAAAAAATAATATAAACCACGATCATATAATATTTATTTTAAAAAACATTATATATGGTTTGTTTATTATAAATTTACTACGGATGCTATACAAAACATGGAAATATGGTGGAGTTGAAAAAATATATGATACTAAATATAAGTATGGTACACATACAGAAAAACCAGGTGAATATGATAAGGCGGTTTCGATAAATGACTGCAATAATGAATGCAATGGATAGGAATTAACCAAAATGAAAAATAAAGAACCCGATTTATCTAATATGCTATTAAAAATAGATATTAATGCTACTAAATGGAAAACTTTTAATACTATTGAAAAAATAAAATATTTAAAAGAAAAAATAATAACCGATGATAATAAGCAATCATTATCTGTTATAAGTAGTATAACAAATACAGTATGTTCCCTTGTAAAAAGTAATACAACATCTAATATTTTGCGTGATTATATGAATATTATAGAAACT
>JALNZQ010000243.1 GCA_023229165.1 Methanothrix sp. | reverse complement strand
GCATTTTTTACATCTTTATAAGATTGTTCTTCTGTGTGCATACCATCTATAAAAATAATGTCATAATTCCTCTTTATATGTTTATTAAAAAAATCATCACTATTAACTTTATATGTATAATTACCGTTTGGATTAGGATCGACAGAATGTTTTAACCTAACTACAATCTTATCAAAATTATCAGCAGGTACTCTCACACCTATTTCAAGATATGATTTAAATGCATATCTTTTAATAATTGAATTTATAATATCTGTTCTATTAGCCATTAAAATACCTCTCTATTATAATAAGTTTTCAAAAACCCATTTAACTAATTTTTTCTTTTCTTCCCATATATTTATTCCATACTCATTTCTTATAAATCTTTGGGAAGAAGCACCATAAACAACATGCCAAACTTGAGGCTTCCCAAACCCAAACCACCAACCATTAATACCATCGCTTTTAGGTAATTTTTTAAAAGAATCTGGAGATAAACTATTTGGAATTACAGATACTTTATATCCTCTTCTTAATAATTGATAAGCTGAATCTACCCCTACATCTAAATAAACTTTTTGTTTTTGATTAATAAAATCAGATTTACCAAAAAATTTTTCCCAATCATCAGGAACATTAATTTGTTCTTTTGAATGAAACGATAATTTTTCAGACATAAATATTTCTTTATTTAATACTCCAAAACAAGGATGAAAAGGTTTAAAAGGACTGCCCTGACATTGCATCATAGCTCCACCATCTTCAATAAATTTAGTAAGAATATTTAATAATTGGGGATCAAGTAAGATACAATCAATGTCAGATATTATAACTGTATTATTTGAACATTCTTTTAAGCCTCTTTCCAATCCATAAGAATGAGATTGCTCAATACCATGAACAACTTTAACATTATCATAATCTAACTCTAAATCTTTAGAATTGTCTATTATAACAATTTCGTTCTCATCTCTCCATTTTTTAGGAATAGATGCAATAAGACTATTAGCAAAAAAAGTAGATTTATAGTTAACTGTTAAAAAAGATGCCATTTATACATTCCTTAAATATTAATAAAAAAATAGGTTGGTTGATTAGTTCAGTCAGCCAACCTATTTAAGATAGTGGAGATGAAGGGAGTCGAACCCTTGTCCTAAAAATATTCTATATAAGCTTCTACATGTTTATCTTATTATCACATTTTAGTTCTTAAAGTTGTTAATAAGCAAACCACAATAAGACTTATCATCAATTCTTATCTATTAGACGATGCATTCTAATAGACCAGTGCTCAAGCTGGTTAGTATATAAAGAGCACATTTATATACTAACAGGTTGCCTTTAATTAGGCAGCCATACCATAAACTGCTTCCGCAGATTCATAGTTGTCATTTACTTGTTTAATCGATTTTTTATGCGTCCCATCGATCAACCGCAACATGCAACTTATACTTCCTACTAATAGTCGAAAACCAGTACATCCCCATATTTTCAAAGATCATTATTTTCTAATTTATTTTAACAAAAAAAATATCGCTTTTATAATATAACAAAAAAATATTTTAAAATCAAATATAAAAACTAATTGGTAAAAAAATATTATCTAATTCTTTAGCCATCTTAAATAATGGAGCAATATCTTTAATTTTATATCCTGCATTATTACAACCAATTTCAGTAACAAAAAATATTAAATCTTTTCTTATATTAGCAAACATTATAAAAATATCTACATATTCTGATATTTCTTCTAAATCTAAAGTAACTAAAGAACATTCTCCATCAAAAAATGGTCTTCCTATAGTATTATGTCTTCCTATAATATATTGTCTTGTAGGTATCGCATAAGTCTGACCACATAATCCATGTCCTATTCCAAATTTAGCACCAAAAGATAATGCTAGTTTAGCAGCCCCTCTCCCATGTCTTCCATCTTTATTACTACCAAAAACAAAAACTTCATTATTTTTTAATTTTTTTATTATAGTAGGTGCAATTTTATTGATTCTCCCACCACATCGCAGTGGGATTCTTCTAATATCCCCACTATCATCTGACGAAATTCCTACTTCTTCGAAACTACTACCTCCCACAAGATTTACACTTTCTCCATAGGCTTTAATTCCGCTTAACCCTATCAGAGTGGGATTGCGAAAACACTTAAAACTGTTCATTTATTAATCGTTTTTCTGACGGATTTTTCTAAATCTATATAATTTACATCTTCATTAGCTATTGCTTCCACATGCTCATTTAATAAAGATAATATAATATCATTAGATGAAATATGTAATTTATTTAAAACTGTATCTTTACATAAATTATGTATCAATTTAATAAATAGATTGATTTTATTTAACGGTATTTCACCTATAAACTCTATTTTTCTATTTTCCATTATTATTTTCTTTTGGTATTATATTTAAAATTTTAACATCTTTATTATAATTATCCTTATCATTTTCTATTATAGAATTACCTATTAAAGATTCATAGAGAACTCTTATTTCTAATGTCTTAACAATCATATTTTGTAAATAACTTTTGGTTAAAATGGTAGGGTCTGGGATATCTAATTGAGAATTATACAACAAATCTTGTAATTCCATTAAAGACATATCCATGTTTTTTAATATTATATCTTTGTCTTCTTCAGATAAACATATTTTTTTAGATACATCTCTTATTGTATCTAAATTTAATGTAATCCGACAAAAAGCTTCATAAGTTGCATAATTTTCACCTATTAAATAAAAAGTAATATTTTTTTTATTATCTTCTTTATTATCTTTGTGCTTAGAAATATTTTCTAAAATAACTTTGATAGTAGATATAATAACAATACAATTTATAAAAACAAAAAATGTAACCAATAATAAAATTTTAATCATATAAATTCCTATAAAAAATCATTAGCATCTATATATGGTATATAATTATCAATATTTAAATAATTTTTAATCAAATCCTGAATAGCTATTTCATGATTATTTAACTTTTCTTTTTCTTGAAAACAAAATCTTAACCATGACTGAAATGTTCTTTGATCATCATAATTAAAACTTTTATTAGCTTTAGTTAATAACTCTATCCATGAATACCAATCTTGTTTTGTTATAGTGGGTGTTAAATTCCATTTTAATTCTTTTTTATGTTCACAAACGTCAGTAAATATATCATCTAATATATCCATTCCTGTCATTCTACATTTATAATGTCTTACAGGATATATTAAGCACATTTTTTCATTAGTTAAAAATGGACATAATAATATACCGTCAGAATTTCTACCATTATCCTTAAATAATATTTCATTAGGTTTTTCAAAATTCTTAATTATATATCTTGTAACATATATAAATTCTATAATAGATATATATGGTGAAACACAACAATTTTTTTTACAATTTTTACAATCGAAATCAAAGTTAGGTATATTTTTATGAACTTTTTTAATTTTTTCAAAAGAATCAATAAAATCTACTACGATACCACGTTTTTTATTTTTATTCTTTTTCATTTATTTTTTAAACCTTTTGATTTTTTATATTTAATTTTTCCATCATAAGTTTTACCAATTTTAGATCTACCCATTTTATCTATAAAATTATCTGTTGGTTTACTTGCTTCTACTGGTATATCTACAGGTTTAGGAGCCCTTGGTAATCTTGCTAATACAGAATCAGGTATTTGACCTCTAGATTTATAATCTTCTCTTATTTTTTTACTTAATGATCCATAAGCATGTATTTTACCAACACAACAACTACCCAATATAACTTTAAAACGTTCTCCATTTTCATTTTCTACATATTTTTCTTGATAACCTTTTTGACTATCTATAGGCTCACCACAACCTTCACAATTTACAATACATTCTTCATATTCACCTGTTGAAAAATTATATTTTTTCATTTTATCTCCATTCTTAAAATTCTAGAAGTTTGTCTTTCATGATAACCTATCCAATCTGAATTACCTGGGGTTATAATACCATTTGCTCCTTTTAATTGTTTTAATAATTCTAATGCTAAATTCATATCAATCCTATGCTTATTAAATATAGCATCTATATGTTTAGGAACAACAAAAAAATTAAATTTTTCTAAAATATCATTTTTTCTTAAAATATCATCATATTCTTGTTTTAAAGATAATATATGAGCATCAGTTA
>JALNZQ010000242.1 GCA_023229165.1 Methanothrix sp. | reverse complement strand
TAACTCTGCAACCTTCTTGAATCTGATCCCCGTGGTCACAGTGATCTCAGGAAACGTAATACTGCACGAGGATCTCTTCCTGATACAAATCTTCGGAATGGCAATTATAATGGCCAGCATATTTTGGCTGAATTGGCTGACCTCGCAATCTGCCTAGAATCGATGCCTTGGCTTTGGAATATGACGAATGCAGAGTATGAAATCAATCTGGATCGGAACCTGGGAATCATTTGCTGCAACTCGTATTAGGGCAACACGCCATGAATGCATTGAGTCCATCGGTATGCTTTAGGCAAAGTTTGCAGCTTTCTATCTCTATTTATACCTCCCTCGTCTCTACAAAATGCATTGAATTATTCACGATAGCTGCACTACCGGCTCGTTCGGAGCAAATCTAGATTTGGGATGACAATTATGAGCGAAATGGATAAAATAATTGAGAAATGCACGGGATGCAGGCTCTGCGTCAAAGAGTGTGATTTCCTACAACAGTACTGTAATAATCCAAAAGAGCTTGCGGAGGGCTTCAAAGCGGGTAAACATAGGACAAATCCTGAGATTCCCTATTCATGCAATATTTGTAGCCTATGCGAGGTGAGGTGCCCGGAGGGATTGAATGTTGGCAAGATGTGCTTTGAAGTACGCCATCAACTGGTTCAGGAAGGCCTGGCACCATTGCAACAGCATCAGCCTCTGAAAGATGCTCAGGATTGGTATGTGTCTGACGCCTTCAAGCTGGCACTTCCAGCCACAGTGGCAAGCGAAACGAAAAGAGCATTCTTCCCAGGATGCGCTCTTTCTGCCTACTCTCCTGATTTGGTGCTCAAGACATATGACTACCTTCAGCAGAAGCTTCCTGGAACGGGCATCGTCCTGGGTTGCTGCGGCGCTCCTGCCTACTTGATTGGAGAACAGGCACGTTTCCAAGAGATAATCGATGGAATAGAGGCTGACATAATCAAAATGGGTGCTTCCGAAATCATCGTCGCCTGTCCGTATTGCTGCCATGCATTGAAGCAGTACCTACCGCATTTGAATCCTCGATCACTTTACACAGTTCTTTCGGAGATAGGTATTCCTGAGGTGGCAGAAACAGAGAGGCATACATTTTCAGTCCATGACCCCTGTTCTTCACGGTTTGAAAATGAGATGCAAAGTAGCGTCAGAAGTCTAATTGAGGCTTCAGGACATAATATCGAGGAGATTGAACACTCAAAGGGCTCAACTCACTGTTGTGGCCTTGGGGGTATGGCATTCGCGGTAAGTTCTGATCTGAGTCGCAGTAAAGCAAGGCGAACGATAGATGATGCCAGACATGATCTAGTCACATATTGCGCCTCCTGCCGGGGCAACCTTGCTGCTAATGGTGCGCATATACTGCATGTTCTCGACCTGATATTCAATGATAATGAAATTGAACGCAGGTTTGCTCCTCCTGCAGATCCTTCTCTAGCCATGGATAACCAAAAGCATCTAAAGCTGAGGTTACTGGACAGAACCAGGATTGAAAAACCTTTAGAGACTCTACCAGGAAAAGTTGATCAAGAATCTTGGAGGCAATTAAACAATGGTGTTAAATAAGCAGCCCTTACGTGGATTGATCCCAATTATCTTTGTGGTAATAGGATCTATCCTCTTTATCGTTATTGGAAGCAACTTGCTGGGTCTCGATCCAGGAACGTTAAGCGTTTATGCCCTATTCTTTGTGTGGACAGCGTTCCTGATCTCGCTCTCGGACAAATGGCCGTTTCAAAAAGTTGAGCAGCCTTATGTCGGTCTGATCTTCCTGACGGTAGCTCTGATTATTGGAGTGCTGCATCCTGTGGCTATGAATGTATTGGGTTTCGGTCCCGAGTACTATTGGCCATTAATATCTAATCTGTTTCTGGGTGTTGGCTTAGTCATAGCCTTTGGAAATAAGCTCGTTAATGGGCTCAGCCAGCCCAAGGCAGTAGCACTAAACACCCTTTTCTGCTATGTGCTGGCAGCGCTACTGATTAAGTTCATGGGATTCGTGCCGGCTTTATGGTTTGCACTATTTGTCTACGTCATCTTCTGGCTAGAACAATGGCCGGTATTAAATTTGGCTCAACCTTCCAAGGGTATTCTCTCTTTCGTGATAATAGGCTTCTTGTCTCTGATCCTGGATTATGGTTTTAAACTAGCTGGGACCAGCTTCTTCAAGCCCGATGCCGGCCTTTGGTTTGTGATATGGGTGTGGTGGCTAGTAGCCTTCTCATGGCAGCTGGAAACCTGGCCCGTTAAAGGATTGAGTCAGCCCGTAAAAGGGATAGCAGGGCTGGGAATAACAATAGCCTTAACTTTCATATCCTACTATATTGTAACCTCAAGCGGCCTTGATGCAGGCACTGCAGGATCATATGTATGGATTTTTGTCTCCTGGCTTTACGCATGGGACATCGTTTTCAGCAAATGGCCTGCGGAGCTCATTTTGGGAAAGAGCTAACCATTCTTGGGATACTGGATGATATGCAGGGACATTTCCCTGCCCATCTTTCAGCGATCTCCGGCTCTTGGACAAAAGGAAGAGTGGCTTGAGGCCATCCGAAGTATTTAAAATGATAACAAGGTAAATCTCTCCCAAGAATTGACTTCCCTGTGAAATTAGTGCAAAAAACTTATATCGAACTACATTGATATTAGATTTACATAATAAAATCCATTCGCCCTTTCATAATTAAATCATAACGGACTGCATCTATCGTCCCTGCACCTTCTGGTAAGGCCGTACTAAAATGGGATATATTTGACAATCATGCGATCTATTCTGCAAGCCTGTGATAGGATGTGATAAAGTGAACGAGAGTTCTGTTACGCCAAAAGAGAAAAGTTGCGATAGGCGTTGTGACTCCTGCCAGCAGCGCAAAACCTGTTCCGATTCCACAGCTATAAATATAGCCAGCCGCATGAGCCGGATAAAGCATAAGATTCCGGTGGGAAGCGGAAAAGGCGGCACGGGAAAGAGCACCATCGCCGCCAACCTGGCTGTGACATTAAAGCGCAGAGGATACAGAGTCGGTCTTTTAGATGCAGATATCACCGGCCCGGATATACCCAGGCTGCTGGGAATTGAGGACATTCGCCTGCATTCCGGGCCGTAGGGCGTTGAGCCGGAAGATGAGAAAAAATAGAGCTTCGGTTCCTTGCGGCCATCCGGCTCACAGCCAACTCACAGGCAGCTGGAAACGACGCCCTTTAAGAGAGCTGGACCCGTTACTCTTGGTCTGCTACTCGGTCACCTCAATCTCCAGAACATCCGCAAAGTTCTCGGCGTTGCCGGAAGCATTGGCTACTATGCTCACTTTGTAAATGCCGGGTGCTACGTTGGCACTCCAGACGCCCATGTATTTGCCTGCAGAGGTGTGCAGCATGCTCGTCCTTGTCGCCTCAGAGCCATCTGGTGCATTTATTATAGCGGTGGCGCGCAGAGTGCTGTCCGCCTTCTGCACATTGCCGCCCGCGGATGCTGTTGTCTTGCCAGTGGAGCCGATTTGAACATAGCCATCTTTGCGATCCAGGTTGGCAAAGCCCTGCGGAGAGCCAAATCCGCATGTAGCGCATCCTTTCACCGTGAGCTTGACCTCGTCATTTGATGATGAATTCGAGGATGATTTCTCCGCGGCTTTAGCCAGCAACTCCTGGAAAGATGCCGTTATGGTTGTAGCCTGCCCGGATCTCACGGGATTTGGATTTGCCTCTACTTTTATCAGCTCGAAATTGAACCTGGGCTGATTTTCCAGCCAGTCACGCCAGGAATAGAGCCTGGCATCATAGCCGGAGAGCGTCAGCGCGAACCAGACCAGGGAGGCCTCGACGCCCGTGTTGGTGTAAACAACGATTGGTCGATCCTTCTCCAGCCCGGCAAAGACCTTCTGCAGATCCTCCTGTGGCTTTATACTCCCATTTACCAGCACATTCTCGTAAGGAATGTTTACGGCTCCGGGAATAGAGCCTATGCCATAGTCCCTGGCCGGCCTGGCATCCACGATCTGAGCCCCGCCGTTAACAACAAATTCATAGGTGGCGAGAAGCTCCGGCCTGAACGTAGGTGCATAGTTGGTCTTAGGCATTGTGGCAGACTCATTGCTGGTATTTCGCCCGGCTGTAGCCCAGTCATCCAGGCTGCCTTCCAGAACTTTTACTTTTTCATGCCCCAGGTACTTGAGCAGCCA
>JALNZQ010000241.1 GCA_023229165.1 Methanothrix sp. | reverse complement strand
GAATTCTAAAGATGGAACTAAAGAATATAGAAATTCTAAAGGTGAACTTCATCGAGATAATGACATGCCTGCAGTTATAGATGCTAATGGTACTCAATTATGGTATCAAAATGGTGAACTTCATCGAGATAATGACATGCCTGCATTTATGGGTTATAATGGTATTCAATCATGGTATAAAAATGGTCAACGTCATCGAGATAATGATATGCCTGCGATAATATATAATGATGGTACTAAAGAATGGTATCAAAATGGTCAACTTCATAGAGATAATGACATGCCTGCAATTATAAATGATAGTGGTACTCAACAATGGTATCAAAATGGTGAACTTCATCGAGATAATGACATGCCTGCGATTATATTGCTTGATGGTACTCAATCATGGTATCAAAATGGTGAACTTCATAGAGATAATGACATGCCTGCGATTATATATGCTAGTGGTACTCAATTATGGTGTCAAAATGGTAAACTTCATAGAGATAATGACATGCCTGCGATTATATATGCTAATGGTACTAAAAGATGGTATAAAAATGGTCAACGTCATCGAGATAATGATATGCCTGCAGTTATAGATGCTAATGGTACTAAAGAATGGTATCAAAATGGAGTTCAATATAAATCACCAAGATAGATTGAAAGACATAATCGAAGGAATACCAGAATCTACTTCTTCTAAAATTATCCTCGAAGATGAAACTAAAGAATATAGAAATTCTAAAAGTGAATTTCATCGAGATAATGACATGCCTGCAATAATTTGTTGTGATGGTACTTTGTATTGGTATAAAAATGGGCTATGTCATAGAGATATGGAACGTCCTGCAGTTGTTGGTTATTGTGGTACTGCCGAATATTGGAAAAATGGAGTAATAATAAAAGGTGGTTTATTATATTGATTTTTATTTTAGGATATGATATACTAAGATATAGTTAATTTTTAAGTTTTAATAAAGGGGTTTTATCATGTGTAATTCAAAGAGTCATGTATATGATTATGAAAGTTTTGCAGCAAATCGTAATTTTTATTTAGATTCACCTGTAAATCTATCTATTGTTACTCATGAGATTTTAAGAAGTTTATATAGAAGGCATATTATAGCTGCTAGCAAAAATTTTGTTGGTAGTTATGCTTTAAAAGTAAAAATGAGTGAAAAAGATGTTTTTTTGGTTGGTACTTTAAATAATAATGATTATTTGATTGATTCTATTGTAAATGGTTTTGTTGATAATATTACTCGTGGTATGGTTGAAAGAATTACATCTGAAGAGATGAAAGAAGTTGGTTATAAAGCTATTAACAAAAAAGATGATGATTCTATTTATGCTTCAATATCAAACGATATTTCTTTAATTATTGAATTAAAAACTCATGTATCTGAAGATGTACTTGTATATGATGAAGTTAATTTTTATATTAATTTACCTAAAAATATTAGATTAACATAATTAATGAGCAAGGTTAAGAGTGATCCACTAAACAAGTTTAGTGGTTTTAAGTTATTAAATAAATAGATTAATATTGTTGAAGCTGCAAATAAGTTACTTAGGGATAATGGGGTAGAATAATGGCAAAAAACATATATTATAGTTATAAAATTAATGATAATAGAATGTTTAAAGAATGGGTAACTATATTTAAAAGAAAAGAAGAAAAGAGTGTTGACTTATTATTTGAAATTGTTAATAGCGAATATGTTGATGATGAAGATCTTTCAATAGGTTGTCAGGCAATATCAGTATTTATTCAAGAGAATCATTTGTGGGTAAGTGAGTTGTTATTGTCTAAAATAATAGCTAATATTGCAGACAATTTAAATCATATAGAGGAATGGTTTTCTTTATCTACAGATAGTCTTAAAACAGAAAGTTGGGTTGAAAAAAGAAGAGTGGTTATTTTAGAATGTATTAGTGAAATTAGTACATGGCCTAAAGTAATAAAATATGATTATGATGCTTCTATTGATTTATTTAATATTATAGAAAAACAGTTAGCATTGGGTTTAAATATACAAGATATTTTAAATTATTCTTTTGTTTCATTAAAAAATATTGCAAAGAATAAATATGGTGTTCATCCTAATATTACTATACCTATAGATTTTGCGAATAAGCTTGAAAATATTTTAGTAAGGTTGAAAGAAGTAGAAAGAAAAGGTGTAGAAGTTAGTGATATAATTAAAGATGTTAGTTTACTATTGAGTATGAGAAAGTGGTTGATTTAAATAAATAATTATAGTATATTTATTTAAAAAGGAGTTTTAAAATGAAAAATTTAATTGTTTTTATTGAAGATGAGTATAATAAATTATTAATTAAATTTTCTGATCAATTAATAGAAGATTGGAAGAAAGGGTTTGGGTATAAAGTAGTAAGTAGAGATACTGGGTAAGATATGTTAGAAAAAGAGAAAGAATATATGTATGGTGTTTTAATGATGGCATGGGATAAAGTTTTTCGATAAGGAGAAAAGAATGTTTAAATGGTTTTTATTTGTTTTATTGTTGGTTTTGACCATAAGTTTTGTTGGTTGTAATCGTACACCTGATATTAATATTAACATTAATAATTATCATGATACTACAGATGTAGATGATACTTTACCTAATATTATTACTTCTAGTGAAGTAGGGGTATTATCAACAAAAATAATTGTTGGTAAGGTAGAAAAGTATGGTGTTTTTGCAAAAAGATCTTCCATTAATGTAAATAGACTTATTCTTGAATTTAGTAATAATGCAGGTTATAGTAAAAAAGATACAACAATTATTTCAGTTCCTCAAGGTAGTACAGATACTATTAATAAGATAATCGATAGTTTGCCTGCATTAAGAACATATAAAGTTGTAGTTAGAACTCTTGATTTGTTAGATTCGGTTATTCATAAAGATTCAACTACATTTGTTATTTTACCTAAAGATACAGTAAATGTTACATTAAATCTTGCTTCATTGTTTACAATATATGAAGCAAATTTTTTGAATATACCTGATACAGTACAATCTGGTACAGGTGAAAAAAGTTCTATTAAAGTTGATTCATTGGTTGTTTTTCTTGATGCGTCTGCTGTAGCTGATTCTTCTGTTAAACCTTCTGCTTTCGCAAAAGGATCTAATATTAAAGTTACTTTTGATTATGTTAAAGTTGGTAGTCATGATGTAAAATTAGAAGCTTTTGGTACTATTAATGATTATACAGGTGTTTTATATCGTGGGACTAAAACAATTTCATTTGGTAATTCTGATGCTACTGAAGTTATTACAATGAATTGGGTTGGTCCTATAACTGGAACAGGTTCACTTGAAGTAAGGATTGGTAAAATTGGGAAGATTACTGCTAACGTTACTTTGCCTGGTACTATTATCCCTTAATTTAAATTGTTTAAATCCTGTATTATTTGAAGAAGATAATACAGGATTTCTTAATTTAAATATAGGAATAATACGACCTCGAATTTTAACTAAAACAAAAGCTATAATTTCTTCAGATACAACAATTCAACTTAAAACTTTATATTTTAAGTTTGTTAATGGTAGTGATACTATTAAAGATAGTATGAGCATGCTATCTTTAAATATTCGAAATGATATAATATTACCTATTAGAAATTATACATTAAAGGGTTTAAAAACTTGGAGGTTAGAAGTTAAGGGATTAGATATAATAGATAGTGTTATTTATTATGATACTACAAGTTTTAAGATAGAACCTTCAGATACTATTAATGTTAATATAAATTTGAAATCGAGATATACAATATTTGTTGCAAGATTTATTTCGATATCTAATAAAATTAAAACTATTCAAAAATTAGAATTAAGAATAGATAATGTAATAAGAGGTGATATAAGATTTAATCCTAAAGTTAGAGTTTTTGATGAATATTTTGCTTATAAATATTTTCAAGTTGGTGTATCACATAATGTTCAATTTATAGCTTATTCTTCAGGTAGTAATGTAGCTTATAGTGGTGGTGGTGATTTTAGTGTTGTTTCTGGTCAAGACCTTTCTATAACTTTTCCATTGAATTAGGTATAAAATAAATTCACTTATTTTATACTTTAATATATAATTTTATATAAATTAAATCGATATTTTTAAAATTTTAATAAATTAGATAATATTATGAAACTATCAGATTATGCTAAAAAATTAGGGATTTCTTATCAGACAGCTTGGAATCATTGGAA
>JALNZQ010000240.1 GCA_023229165.1 Methanothrix sp. | reverse complement strand
TTTTTATATAGGTAAATATTGCTGCACTCGCTTATCTTGCATAGAGCTACAGACGAACAGTATCACAGCTATTTGCCTTCCGCAAAATCCCACCTTCCAAAAGGCAAATAAACTTGCACGCCATCCCCCGTCGCATGTCCCGCTTTCTCGTGGTTCTCGGCACCACCTCCCATTCCGGCAAGAGCACTCTTGTCGCCGCCCTCTGTCGCCTTCTCTCCGATCGCGGCTTTAAGGTCGCGCCCTTCAAGTCCCAGAACATGAGCCTCAACTCCTGGGTTACCCAAAACGGCTCGGAAATCGGCATAGCCCAGGCGGTGCAGGCCTGGGCGGCCAGGGCGGAGCCGAGCGAGTTCATGAATCCCATCCTGCTCAAGCCAAAGGGTGACCGCACCTCTCAGGTCATTGTCCTGGGTAGACCCGTGGCCGACAAATCAGCAGAGGAGTACTATCGTGAGATCGATGGGCTCAAGGGGGTTGTGGACCGATCCCTGCAGGAGTTGGAGAAGGACTATGACTACATCGTAGTAGAAGGCGCGGGCGGGGCGGCAGAGATCAACCTCTTCGATCGGGATCTCGCCAATATCTACGTGGCCCGCTACCTGCATGCTCCAATAATCTTGGTCGGGGATATCGAGAGAGGAGGCGTCTTCGCCAGCCTCTTCGGCACGGTGCAACTTTTGCCCGAGGACATCCGGCCACTCGTTAAGGGCCTGGTGATCAACAAATTCCGGGGCGATCCAGCCATTTTAGGCAGTGGCCTGAAGGCGCTGGAAGAACTTACCGGCGTGCCCGTGCTGGGCGTCATGCCCTATCTCGACCTGGACATACCCTCCGAGGACTCTGTCTCTTTGGGCGACAAAAAGGCCCGGTCGTCGGCAGACGCGGTCGATATCGCCGTGATCAGGCTGCCGCGCATCAGCAACTTCACCGACTTTGAGCCTTTGGAGCGGCAGGCGCATGTTCGATACGTGAGCCTCTCCGAGTCCCTGGGCCATCCGGACGCGGTGATAATTCCCGGCACCAAGAACACCATCTCAGACCTCTTAGAGATGCAGGAAAAGGGCATGGCCGATCAGATAAAATCCCTGCTGGATACTCCTGTTCTGGGCATCTGCGGTGGCTACCAGATGTTGGGCCGGGAGATCATCGACTGTGGCATTGAGGACACCGTGGGAACGGTGCCGGGGCTAGGTCTTCTGGATGCTGTGACCCGCTTCGACCTTTATGAGAAGAGAACGTTACAGGTGAAAAAGACGGTCACGGGCGGCGGCCCCATCCTCGAGCCGATCTGCGGCCAAATAGTCACAGGCTACGAGATTCACATGGGTGTGACCCGTCCCGAAGGGGAGGCGGCCTTCGGAGACGATGGCGCTGTATCGGAGAGCGGAATTGTGATTGGCACCTATTTGCATGGCCTTTTCGAGAACGAGAACTTTTGCAATGCTTTTCTTGATTTCCTGCGCTGCCGCAAGACTCCCGGCAAGGGCCAGGGCGAAGGCCTGTCCCCCCGTGCAGAAATGGGGGCGAGGAAGACGAAGGGAGATGGCTTTGCGAAGCTGGCTATCGCTGTAGAGGCAAACTTAGATATGGCGAAGATCTGGCGGATGCTTGACCTGGATTTGCCTTGTGCGCCGTAAGACACTACTATTGTCCTTGGGGTTTACAAAGCCAATGACAATACCTTTTTTTAGCTTGTGGTATTCTTCCTAAGCCTGATGAAACTGGGCGTGCTCTTCTCGGGCGGCAAGGACTCAGTTTTTGCCTGTCGTCTGGCCATGGAAAAAAACCAGGTAGCTTGCCTGATAACTCTGGTCTCGGAGAACCCGGACAGCTACATGTTCCACACGCCCAACATTCGCCGCACCGGCCTGCAAGCGAAAGCCATGGGCATTCCCTTGCTCACCTGGCCCACGCGCGGCATCAAAGAGGAGGAGCTGCAGGATCTGTCGGCTGCCATCGTCGCCGCCCGGGAGAGATACGGTATCCGGGGAATAGTCACCGGAGCCATCGAGTCCGTCTACCAGGCGGCGCGTGTGCAGAGGATCTGCCGCAACCAGGATCTCTGGTGCTTCAATCCCCTCTGGCAGACAAATCAGATCGATTACCTCCGCAGGCTTTTAAAGGAAGACTTTTTCGTCATCATCTCCGGGGTCTATGCCTATCCCTTCGATGCTTCCTGGCTGGGCGCAGAGTTGACGGAGGAACGCATCCAAATGCTGGAGCAACTCCAGCAAAAATACAAGATAAATCCTTCTGGCGAAGGTGGGGAGCTTGAGACCTTCGTCCTGGACGGCCCATTCTTTCAGAAGAGAATCGAGATCCTGAAGGCATCCCAGAGCTATGCCAACTATCGGGGGCAGTTTGTCATAGAAGATATGCAGCTGGTGGAGAAACAAGTACGGGAAATGAGTGCGGAAATAAAAAGAGAATATCCGGATAAAAAAGGACAAATTCCAAAGGAAATGATGCACAGGAGGGGTTGTATCCTCCTGGTCGACCTGTGCTTCGAAAAAGACTCCCTATCTCAGTATGAATTTGTCCATCCCATTAGATATGCGCTGCAAAATGCGGGCATTCTCTGCAATATTTTGCATTATACCGAGGTCAAGCCGCAGGATCTTGCCAGCCACGATAAAATTATCCTCTGCGGAACGAGCCTGTTGGACAATGTTTATGCCGAGCATTTAGAGCTCTTCTCCTGGATAAAGGATTTAAAAAAGCCCATTTTAGGAATATGCGCAGGCATGCAGGTTATTGGCGCTGTCTATGGGGGATCGATCGTGCCAAATCAAGCTATCGGCCTGGAAGAGATAGAGGTCACCATGAATTCACTGCTGCTGGGCGAGCCGCGGCAGATAGAAGTCTATCACCTTCATAACTATGCAGTGACATTGCCTGAGGGATTATCGCTTCTGGCCGGAAGAATTGATGCAGTCGAGGCTTTCAGGCACTGCACTCATCCCACTTACGGTATCTTATTTCATCCGGAAGTGCGAAGCCGGTGGATATTGGAGCGTTTTGCCTATCTCTAGAATTGCCGGAAACTCATTTCCTTCGAAACCGATTTATGTAATGAATTATCACTATTAGCGCGCTATGCAAGACTACTCCCTAAATCAGTTCTTGGCCCCAGCCAAGACACCACCTCTGGACATCGAGATATGCGATGTGACCCTTCGCGACGGTGAGCAGATGCCGGGTGTAGTCTTTCGCGCCGATGAAAAACTGGATATTGCTCTGCGGCTGGATGAGATCGGCGTCGAGGTTATAGAAGCCGGTTTTCCTGTCGTATCCGCGGCGGAGATGAATGCCGTGAAAGAGGTCTGCAATCTGGGACTTGATGCCAAGATATCGGCTCTCTCCCGGTCCGTCAAGAAGGATGTCGACGCTGCCATTGAATGCGGTGTGGACATGGTTAGCGTCTTCATCGCTACCTCTGATCTTCATCTCAAGTACAAACTGCACATGAGCTGTCCCGAGGCGATTTCTTGCGCACTGCAGACCGTGGAATATGCCAAGGACCATGGCCTGATTGTGCGCTTCTCAGCCGAGGATGCCACGCGCACCGATTTTGAGATTTTAAAGAAGCTTTACAAGAAGGCAGAGGAGTACCATGCCGACTACATCAGCGTGGCCGACACGGTGGGGCTCATGAATCCGCGCACGACATATTACATGATTAGCGAGCTAAAAAAAGTTGTGAAGATCCCCATCTGCATGCACTGCCATGACGACTTGGGAATGGCCCTGGCCAATACCCTGGCTGGAGCGGAAGCAGGGGCAAAACAGCTGCACACTACGGTAAACGGCATTGGTGAGCGGAGTGGCAACACGCCTTTGGAAGAGCTGCTAGTAACTTTGCGGCTGCATTACGACCTGCATTCTTATGATCTCACCAAGATAAAGGACCTTTCCAAGCTGGTGGAGACCTACTCGGGAGTTCCCGTAGCTAAGAATAAGGCCGTGGTAGGCACGAATGCTTTTGCCCATGAGTCGGGAATTCATGTGGCAGCCGTGCTGGAAGAGCCCAGAACCTATGAGCTCTACTCTCCGGAAATGGTGGGCGCTGCCCGGCACATCATCATAGGCAAGCACACTGGAGCCAAGGCACTCAAATATATCACCCAGAGAATGGGCTACTACTTAAAGGACAATGAGCTGGGCGATCTGTCGGAACGGGTGAAGCTGTGCAGCGAGTTCA
>JALNZQ010000030.1 GCA_023229165.1 Methanothrix sp. | reverse complement strand
TGCGAAGCATCAGGACTGGAATATGGAGACGACATGACCTGAAAGAAATTGGAAATCTGTGATATTTTCATTAAGAATCCTTTAACAATCGTTATCGGCAAGACACATTCAAGCTTCGGATAAACTTAAGTAGCATTATGCCAGGATTGATACCGGATCAACCTTACATTACAGTGAGATTTATGGGGCATGATAGATTTGGCACCTTTTATCGAGATACGGGATCTGACAGTTCGATTCGGTGATGTTGTAGCTCTTCGCAATATAAATCTGGTTATCGGTGAGGGAGAATCGGTAGGAATCTTAGGCAGAAGCGGTTGCGGCAAGAGCGTTCTGATGCATGTCTTGCGCGGGGTGGAGTCTTTTCCCGGCATGAGCGGAAGCGTGATATTCCATGTGGCCAGATGCGAGAAATGCCGCCACGTAGAGCTACCCGGCCGTGCCGGGGAAAAGTGCAGGTGCGGCGGAGTTCTGAGGCCGATTGATGCCGATTTTGTGACACTGGATATAAACGATCCTCTTCGGCGTGACATTGTGAACAGAATCGCCATCATGCTGCAAAGGACCTTTGCCCTTTATGGCGATGAGCGTGTGATAACAAACGTCATGCGGGCCGTGGAGGAGAAGGGAGACACCATGAGCGTTCACCGCGCCGCAGACCTTTTGGATGAGGTAAACCTATCCCACAGGCTTATGCATGTGGCCAGAGAGCTGTCCGGCGGAGAAAAGCAACGCGTCGTTTTGGCCCGCCAGCTCGCCAAGTCGCCCATGATCCTCCTGGCGGATGAGCCGACGGGAACACTCGATCCGGCAACGGCCAAAGTTGTGCATGAATCCATCAAACGTGCCGTCAGGGACTTCAATATGACCCTGATCATCACCAGCCACTGGGAAGATGTCATGATCGAGCTGACCGATAGAGCCATATTGCTTGATGGCGGAGAGATCAAGGCAGAAGGCAAGCCAAAAGATATCGCAGCTGTATTCCTGGCCATGGCCGGAACTCTTGGTAAGCGTGAAGATGTCGAAATGGGGGCGCCCATAATCAAGGCCAACGGCCTGGCAAAGAGATATATCAGCATCGACCGGGGCGTTGTGAAGGCCGTGGATAATGTCAGTCTGGAAGTAAAAGAGGGTGAGATCTTTGGCCTGGTTGGCGTTTCCGGAGGCGGCAAGACTACTCTTTCCAAGATGATAAGCGGCATTATCACGCCTACCGACGGCAGCATATTCGTGCGGGTAGGAGACGATTGGGTGGACATGACCGTACTCGGATCGAATGGCCGCGGACGGGCCACCAAATACATCGGCATTCTTCACCAGGAATATACCCTTTACCCCTCCAGAAGCGTCATCGAGAACCTGACAGAGGCCATTGGCCTCTCTCTGCCCTTCGAGCTGGCGGAGAGAAAGGCCATTCACACCCTGGAGACGGTGGGATTTACGGAGGATCAGGCAGAGGCTGTCCTGGCCAAGATGCCGGACGAGCTTTCTGAGGGTGAGAGGCATCGCGTGGCCATGGCACAGGTATTGATAAAAGAGCCGAGAATAGTAATCCTGGATGAGCCCACGGGTACTATGGATGCCATTACCAAGATTGAGGTTACGAGGTCTATCCTCAATGCCCGTCAGGAGCTGGGAGAGACATTCGTCATTGTCAGCCACGACATGGACTTCGTGAAAAATATCTGCGACCGTGCCATGCTTATGCGCGACGGGCAGGCGATTTTCACTGGTCTTCCCAGCGAAGTCTTAGCCAAAATCACAGAAGTGGAAGAGAAGGAGATGCTGGGGAGTTAATTTGAGAGTCTTCGTCGATGGCAGAGAGATCGAGCTATTGCCCGGAGCGCGGCTTGTAGATGCCCTGGGCAAAGCCTGCGCCCATCCTGCAAATGGCGCAATAGTAGGAGTGGTCAAAGGTCGAGGCGAGAAGAGTCGCATGACCAACTCCTATTGGATTAACACCACCAAGGGCAAGCTGAGGATAGAGCTAATAGATAGCGATCTGCAGAGGATCTGGCACGAGAACGTAGACAAAATATCGGGATCAACAGTTAGATGGGCCTCGGCTGATGGCATAGCCTTCGGGCCATTTGCCTCCTCCATCACTTTTGAACGTGATGCCATGGAATACAGCCGCTGGGAGGTTGTGCTTGGTGCTGCCGGATTCGACGCAGAGAAGACTCAGATCATATTCATAAGGAGAAGGCATACGGCAGCCTACGGCACTCCTAAGGAAGGCGGGGTGATCGGTCACATTGTGGGCGGCAAAAATACTCTGGACCGGCTGCAATCAGGAGACGAAATACAGGGCATTGAGCCAATTGTGGAATGGCAGGACATAACCTCGAAGCTGGCCACAACAGATCTTACTTTGCCCTTAGAAGAGGACAATGAGATATTCACCAGGGTTGAGGCGCAGTTGATAGAGGATGCGCCGCTGGGTGCGGAATTCTTCCTGGCCCTGACTCGAGACGGCACATTCAAGGTCGATTCCGTCTCCAGCTCATATATCTCATCTGATCAGTTGCTCACCGTACCCATAGTCTTCGAGCATCGTGAGCCTCGTCTGGAAGGGTTGGTGACGGTAAGGACGAGCGGGCGAGGTTTAGGTAGGATCTTCATCTACAAGCAAGACCGAACCTCGAATCCAGGCCACTCTGCGGTGGCAAGGATCACCTCCGGAATGGATATGATAAAGCTGGCCGGTCCCGGCCAGTTGATAACGTTTAGTGTGTTGCCGCAGCGTATCATGCTCATGGGAAGCCGCCTCAAAGACGCCATGATGCAGATGCAAGAACGAGGCATAAAGGCCGAGGTGGAAGGCTACCAGGGCGAGGATGCCGTAGTGGTAAAGCAAGAGCCGGGAGCGACGATGGCGATCTTAAAGCACAAAAAGGTACACCTTTTGTCTATTCCTTTTGCTCGTCTGGTCTCGGTCCAGCTTTACGATGATCTGGCACCCAAGACTCTGGACTACTTCAGGCACGTGACCGGCCTTAAGGAGAGGCCTGTTGGGCCCTTGCCTGTCTTTTTTGTCTATGAGAATACCCTGCTCTTCAAGCCGGAGATTGATGCCGTCAACTTAAAGGAACTGCTGCCTGAAAACAAGCCTACAGGCCCCGTTCCTGCCGGTTCGATTGCCGTTTCCAACCAGGTTTCCAAGAAGATCGGCCTGGTGGGAATGAAGCTTGTGGATGATAAGCGGTACGGCCCGTCCGGCGAGAAATTCGAGGCGACGAACATCATCGGCCGGGTGCTGGAGCCCGAGAAGCTAAAAGATGTGTCGGAAGGGGAGACGATTTACATTAAGGAGGTGCGATGATGTTAGTCACCAAATATGTGATAACATCCTCTGAGTCGAATATTCTTCCTTCGGATATCGCCATGAAGATCTACGGTTCGAAATACGAAGTCCTCGTCAAGGAGACCTGTTTTGGAGTCGTCATAAACGGCGAAGAAGAAGTGATAAATGCGCTCGTAAAAGAGATTCGGGCTCTTGACCCTGCCGGCATTTTTATCAAGGACCGTGGATTTCCCCCGGGCGATCCCAGGCGCTGCCGAGGTCGCAGAGGTGGAGGCGCGAGGCCTGGCTTTTATATGATCGAGTCCGAGTCCAAGATGCTGCCTTTGATCTCCAGAGCACTGGCCTTCCAGGGCGATATCCCGGACATTCCTGAAAAGAAGAAACCTCTTCCTATCAAGAGGCTGGAAGAGATAATAAAGAATGGTTTATCCTGAGGTAAATCAATGGCAAAAGTTATAGTTTATCCTCCCACCAGCATGATACTCTCCGACCTTGTGGAGAGGATGGGCCACAAGGCGCTTGTGGTTCCGGAAGCGGTGCGCAGGCTCGTTACAGCGAGTGGGATTGAGTCGCCGCCTTTGAATATGACGCCAGAGGAGCCCAAGAAGGGGCTGCGTTATGCGGCGGTGGATGTCCCTTCCGGCGTGCGGGGCCGGATGTCTCTGATCGGACCGATCATTGAGGAGGCAGAGGCTGCGATAATAGTAGAAGATCCGGGATGGCTGACGGGCTGTGCCGGCTGCTCTCGAACCAATGAGCTGGTAAGGCTGCTTATCAGGACTAAAGGCGTTCCAGTGCTCGACTTATCCTATCCGACAAACGATGCCGAGGCCAAGGTCTTTGTCAGCAAGATCAGGACATTCCTGGAGGGATTGAAGTGATTCGCATTGCTCAGCTCTCTTGCGGCTCGGAGTACAGCGGCATTCAAAAAGAGATCGAGCGCGCCGCGGAAACCGTAGGAGCGAAGATAATCTATCCAGAGGTATCTTTGGAGGATATTCTCAACGTTGAGAAAACGTTTGGCGTTTCCGTCTCCTCGGGCGACCTGAATTTAGCCATGGCTCGTGCGGTTCGGATCGTGCAAAATCCGGACCTCGCCGACGCCGTAATTGTCATGACCTGCTTTCGCTGTGCCGAGGCTGCTATCATCCGATCGGAGATCAGAAAATACATTCATGAGCACTCCAAGATTCCCGTTTTGAGCTACTCCTTCACGGAGAGGACTACGGCAGAGACGCTCCTCACCCGGATGGAAGCGCTGGTTACGACCGTTAAGTACAGGGGCCTTTTGGCCAGGGAGAAGCAGAAGGGCCTTACCGCCGGAATCGATTCCGGGTCCACTACTACCAAGGCGGTAGTGATGAGGGACAATGTTGTGATAGGCACCGGCTGGGTTCCCACCAACGAGGTCTTGAAGAGTGCCGAGGATGCCCTGCAAGCTGCCCTCAAAATGGCGGGCGTGGCGAAAGAAGATATCGCTGCCACTGGCGTGACCGGCTACGGACGCTTTTTGGTGGGCAAGCACATCAACGCCAGGCTGATCCAGGAGGAGATAACCGTCAACTCCAAGGGGGCAGTCTTTTTAGCTGACGCCCAGAAGGGCACCGCCACAGTTATTGATATCGGCGGCATGGACAATAAGGCCATATCCGTGCAGGACGGCATTCCGGGCGGCTTTACCATGGGCGGAATCTGTGCGGGAGCCTCGGGCAGGTTCCTGGAGCTGACCGCGAAGCGGCTTGGTGTCGATATCACAGAGCTGGGAAAGCTGGCACTTAAGGGCGACTATAGAAATGTAGCCATGAACAGCTACTGCATAGTCTTCGGCACGCAAAGCCTGGTCAACAGCCTTGCCCTGGGCTGCAAACCGGAAGACGTAGCCATGGCTGCCTGCCATTCTGTGGCCGAGCAGGTCTTCGAGCAGCAGCTTCAGGAAGTGGAGGTTAAGGAGCCGGTGATAATGGTCGGCGGAACCTCTCTCATAGAAGGACTGCCCAAAGCCATGGAAGAGCTTCTCCATGTTTTGGTGACGGTTCCCAAGAACGCCCAGTACATTGGAGCGGTAGGCGCTGCGCTGCTCGTTTCGGGGCTGCTGGAGGACTGAAATGGACCCAATGGAGGTCTTCAAGATTGAGGTCACAGGCCAAGAGGAGTTCGGAGCTAAAAAGTACCGAGAACTCATCATGGACATTTTGCAAGACCTCGGCCTCATCCGGTCCATCGGCAGGCTTTATGTTTACGTGGACATACTTAAGCCGTACTTTGCGGTTTACGGGCTTCTTCGCTCCGGAATTCCGCCGCTCACCGTCAAAGATGTGGGCGATGTGCTCCGAGTTGCCGGTGGCTATCAGATCAAGATCAATGATGAGGAGCATATGGCTAATCTGCTCCGGGTGCTATGGGAACGCTACGGAAGGGAGAGGGTAGAGCAACCGGCAAGGGACATTGTGATTATAGCCTCGGATACGTCGCCTTCCGAGCTAATGGTTGCGGACCTGGAGGCGGAGTTCCTGCAGGATCTGACCGATGCTCTGGTGAGAGTGGCGCCGGAAGGATTTCGTAACCGGCGCAACATAATGACCAAAGACAGCTTCTTTTTCATCGCCGCCGAGGAGAGCTTGACGCCTGATATGGAATCTGAGATCAAAGGAAAGATCCGGGAGATGGAGAATGCTTGAGCCTGTGATGTTCACGGGAGGGCTGTACAAGCACGATCTGGTCGTGGAGCTGGTAGAGGATCTGGGAGGCTACGTCCTGCAAAAGAATGTGACGCAGACCGAAATCATCCTTTTGATATTGGTTCCAACGGAAGATTTGGCTATGCTGCAGTCACTCGCCAAGGAGCTGCGAGGGGAACTGGTGCGAGCGCCGCTGGCCGGAACAGAGGTAGCGGTGGTAACACCGACACTGGCCATTCACCATCTGCCTCATTCTGCCTGCGATATAGCCGAGTACCTGCGCCGCCATGGCTCCAAGACCAACATGATGGGGCTGGCCAGAGGCGTCGGTCGCGAGATCGCTCAGATCAATGAGTATGAAACCGCTCTGATAAACGAGCATGATGCCGCCGTATTCATCTTCGGCAACTTCCAGGAGTGCATCAAGAAGAAAGAGAGCTTATACAGAAACATCACCGTGCCCGTGGTGGTCACGGGTGGGCCGCAGATCGAAGCCAAAGACCTCCCCTATGCCTTTGAGTATGTTTCGTCCATAGGAAGAGTGGCTCACCGGGCCCGCAAGGCTACGGAGATTGGCTCCTTAGACCGGATCGTTGAATCCGTAGGCAGAGCCCTGGACAAGACGCGAGCCTCCATTGCCAAGGATCCGCTCACCACCTCGCCGCCCCGGGTCATGGACAGCGTACGCGAGCAGGTGCCGGATGTGGAGTTCTCCTATTCGCCGCTTCCCATAGCCCTCAATCTCACGGGTGTGCGAGTGAAGCTGCCCTACGATGCTTACAAGGATGCTGTAAAAGCTGTAACCTTCGACGAGGGAGTGTCGCTAGGCGAGATTGCCACCATCAAGCCGTCGCGGATGAAAGACTATATACTCGTGAGGATATTGCCTGCGTCTGAGACCGGGTTCGTCTTCTAAGGCTTTAGATGCGCAAAGCCGAACTGCCCGGAGAGGAGAAGTCATGAGCTTCGAGGATGATCTGGACACCATTTTGGTCAAGGGGAAGGAGAAAGCAGCCGAGGATATCTTAAAAGCAGTGGAGGGCACATACGGCGAGATTCCCTATGTTTTTCAGTTCATGCAGGACAGACCCGAGATTCTCATCACCAAGGTGCTGCATAACAACGCCATCCAAAGAAGCTCTACTCTGGATGCCAAGACCATCGAACTGATCTCGGTTGCCGTGTCAGCGGCCATGCGATGCAGCCACTGCCTGAAACTGCACATTCGCATCGCCACCAATCTGGGCATTCCGGATGACCAGATTGCAGCCGCCGTATTTCTGGCAGGAAACCTGGCCTCAGCCAGCGTCCTGGCCACGGCCACCCGCCATCTGGATGAAGAGCGGGAGCTCTGCCGGGTCTGTGGGATCGAAAGCGGCGCCTGCGAGATACGTAGTGAGATGAAGGATTGAATCAATTGCTCTTTTGCTTTCCTTTTTTTTGAGCATTTGGCATTGATCATGGCCGATAAAAGGAAGTCCTACAGCTCCCGCTGCGCAGAAAGGTGCACCGTTTCATTGCCGGCGGCATGATGAGCAATGATCAGATCGCAAAGGAGCTGGATCTTGGCACTGCCCCGGCAGAGTATCACCTTCTCATGCTGGAAAAAGCTCTGGTGATCGAGCAGACGGAAGGCGGCTGGAGAGCCACGACTACCGGCCTGCTCTATATGAAGAACGTGGAGGCTAGAAGCTGATTCTTCGCATAATTGCCGTGGGGCGACTTCGGGAGAAATACTGGCAGGATGCGGCTGCAGATTTCGCTCTACGCCTTCGTCCCTATGCCCGCCTGGAGATGGTAGAAGTGTCCGAAGCGCATATCAAAGAGGCTGCCTCCCTGGCCGAGGGGAAGTTAGCCATGCAAGAGGAAGCACTGGCCATTCTTGAGAAGCTGAAGCGGCATAGCGGCCCGGTGATAGCTCTGGACCGAATGGGAAAAGCCCTCGACTCGCCCGGGCTGGCAGCAGGGCTGCACAAGATGATACTGGAAGGGAAGACGGAGGTGGCCTTTGTGATCGGCGGCCCCCTGGGACTGGCACCGGAGGCTACCCAAAGAGCGGACCTTCTACTCTCCTTTTCTATGATGACCTTTCCCCATCAGATGATGAGGGTGATTCTTCTGGAGCAGATCTATCGAAGCTTTAGGATAATGAATCATGAGCCGTATCATAAATAGTGAAAAAGCGGCTCTGCGCTGCCTTGCACAGCCAATCGGCATAGCTACAACGTTTAAAAAAGAGCTTCAGGAACTGGATCGGCTGGCTGTGACATTGCCGTTTTCCGCCAGCTTCTCCATTTCATAGAGTTCGTAGCTGCCTTCCAGCTCGCTCTTGACGAGAGCCATATCCAGCCTATAATCCTTCTTCTGCTGGACTAATTTTACATCCAGGCTTATGCCTTCATCGGATATGGAACCCGTCGCTGTGGCCGGAGTATCAGCTCCTCCTTCGAGAAGGGTGCCGTAACCTTGCAACCGATCGCCGGTCTGGATCAATATCAAATCAATTGTATCCTGCTCTGCCTTGCTCTTTTCCAGCATAACCCTCCACTTTCCCGCCAGGTCGATCGTGGGGGCCTTTTTCTCGGCGATGACTGTGTTGGTTGCCTCTTTTTCACTATTCTCTGCGGTCTCGTTCTTTACTCTTGCCGTACCGTCGGCATTTACAGTGGCACTGTCCCCGGTGGAGGACGCCACAGCATCATCAAAAATCGAGTCCTTCAGAAAATCGGTATTATCTCGGATTACCCATTTTCCGCAGCCTGCATAGGCCGGACTTGCGAGCATAGCTAAGATCAATACCATGCATACAATTAACTGGCTCTTCAATTATGGCCCTCCGACAACATTTCTATTTTTCATCATGTTTAAGACGCAAATCGGCTGGCCGTGGCATTTCCTTTGCCGATCAGATCAACGCCAGAGTATATTTCATAGCTTCCGGAGATTACTCTGTCCGCCTTGACTAGATCGAGCTCGATCTGCTTGTCTATCTTGTTCCCGTACTTGCTCACGATAGTCCATACATCTAAACTCATGGTGTTCTTGGTAACAGAACCTTTGGCGCTGACCTGAAGCTTCGTGTTCTGCTCATTGAGAGTACCCATGCCCATGACACTCTCTCCGGTCTGAATGATTGTGAGGGGGTTTAAGGTAGCGTCCCCATTCTCCAGCTTTACCGTCCACTTGCCCTCCACATCCATAAATTCGGGCTCCTGGAGCTGGACCTCGGTCTGCACAGGCTCAATCTCAGCTGTCTCTACCACCGCCTGTGTCAGAGGCTTAGGTTGTGTATCGGGCATTTGCATATTGGGTCCGCTGATCGTTGTGACCGTGGGCGTCCTCTCGTCGGGCGCAACTCTAGGCCTGTTCGAAAGGGGGTCGGACGTTTTTGATTCCGGATGACCCTCCCCCGTGGAGGATTCTGTACTGGAAACAGAGGTTGATGAAGCATCCGACGACGTAACAACGGCTACGGCAGGCGATGCAACAGGAGTCACATCAATTGAATTTGCGGCGATGACGTAGCTTTGCACTTTGTGATCTTCAAATCCAGCGGATCCGGCACGCATTACCCGGACTTCGATCTGGTTTTCACCTTCATCTGCGTCGGTAGTATTCCAGGTCCAGGAGCTTTCGGCTATCCAGCCGGTTTCATCTGTAAGCTGTCCGCCGGTTGCGGGTCCCATAAGCCAAAAATCGTAGAGCATCTTTTCATTATTGGGGTTAGACGCCTCTACCTTCCAGACTATGGTCGCTCCCGGGCTTTGAGGACTGGCCTTATCTGGATTTATGCTCTGGATTGTGGCATTTTTGTTCGCCTTGGAGACGTCTCCTAGAGTTACAGCGGCCTTTGCAGGAGTGGATTGTGCAGTCGATGATACGCCGGAACTACCCTGATTTTGGTTCTTGCTTACATAAAAGTCAGTGTCTCCGGATGTGTCGCCCAGTGGATTGGTGCCGCATCCTGCCCCTAAAGCCGGAGAGCTGAGCAAAAAGGGCATAGTCATCAGGCACAAGAGCGATGCTATGGAAAGAGACAATATTTTGCACTTCATCTATACTAAACCTCCACCATTCTCAAAGTAGCATCTGATTGCAACGGTTTAAAGTTTCCCCTTGGAACGTCATTCAACGAAATATCTTCTCATGCCAGTTCCTAGTTACCTGTCCCTCGTTAGATTTATCAATCATTAAAGACCTCAAAGCTAGAACGGCCCGAGGGGCCGAGGGTGATTGAGCATGAATGCGTGGGATCGATTTATTTGGTAAAATACGATTTCTAGACACTACCTTACGTGACGGTGAACAGACGCCAGGTGTATCACTTTGCATGGATGAGAAGCTCGCCATCGCCCAGGGGCTTGATTCTCTGGGTGTGGATGTGATTGAAGCCGGCTCGGCCATGACCTCAGAGGGAGAACGCCTATCGATAAAAGCAATTGCTGATTTTGGCCTTAAAGCGGAGATATGCAGCTACGTTCGAGCTTTGACTGCAGATATTGATACGGCATTAGCTTGCGATGTAGATTCCGTTCATCTTGTGGTACCTGTATCGGATCTTCACATCGAGTGCAAGCTCAAATCCGACCGAAAATCGGTGATAAATAAAGCCGTGCAGGTGACAGAGTATGCTAAAGATCACGGCCTCATCGTGGAGCTCTCCGGAGAGGATGCCAGCCGTGCCGATCAGGATTATCTGGTCAGCCTTTACATGGCGGGAATTGAGGCAGGAGCCGATAGACTGGCTTTTTGTGATACCGTAGGCGTGCTGGTTCCCGAGGTGACGGGGGATATATTTTCCCGGCTGTCTCAATTGGGCGTGCCGATCAGCGCCCACTGCCACAACGACTTCGGCATGGCTACCGCAAACACCGTGGCGGCTCTTCGCGCCGGAGCGGCCCAGGCGCACGTGACAGTGAACGGCATAGGCGAGCGAGCCGGCAACGCCAGCCTGGAAGAGGTGGTCATGACCCTGGAAGCCCTTTATAAAATCAATACCGGGATCAAATGCCAGGATATATACCAGCTCTCTCGCCTGGTCTCGCGAATGACCGGACTTCCTATGGCCCCCAACAAGGCCATCGTAGGAGAAAATGCCTTTACGCATGAGGCGGGCATTCATGTGCACGGGCTCTTGGCTGACACCAGTACCTACGAGCCGATACATCCGGAGACCGTGGGCAGGAAGAGACGTATAGTGCTCGGCAAGCATGCCGGTCGGGCCTCTGTGGAACTGGCCTTGCGAGAGTTCGGAATCTTAGCTTCCGAGCAGCAATTAGCTCAGATAGTGGTCAGGGTAAAGGAGCTGGGCGATAAAGGCAAACGCGTCTCGGACGCCGATCTGCAGACCATAGCCGACACCGTGCTCTCCATCCAGATGGAGCCGAAGGTTAAGCTGCAAGAGGTGACGGTGGTGGCCGGCAATACGGTAACGCCCACCGCCTCTGTGAAGATACTGCTTAACGGGGCTATAAAACTGGAAGCGGGGATTGGCGTAGGTCCTGTGGATGCGGCCATAAATGCCATAAAGCGGGCCATATCAGGCGTGGCGGATGTGCGGCTAGAGGAGTATCATGTGGACGCCATAACAGGCGGAACGAATGCAGTAGTTGAAGTATGGGTGACAATGGCAATGGCAGACAGAAAGATAACTGCTCGAGGAGCTGATGCTGACATAATCATGGCATCGGTCGAGGCGGTACTGGAGGGCATCAACCGGTTGATGCGACTGGAAGAGGAGGACAAAGCCAAATGTCTCAAAAGATGACTGGCGCTCAGGCGGTACTGGAGAGCCTGAAGAGAGAAGGCGTAGATGTAGTATTCGGGCTTCCCGGCGGCGTGCTGCTGCCTCTTTACGATGCCATCTACCAGTCCGATATTCACCATATTCTGGTGCGCCATGAGCAGGGCGCAGCGCATATGGCGGACGGATATGCCCGAGCCACGGGAAAGGTGGGAGTATGCATTGCCACCTCCGGGCCCGGGGCCACCAACCTGGTCACCGGCATTGCCAATGCCTACATGGACTCAGTGCCCATGGTTGCCATCACCGGGCAGGTGAACACCTGGCTGATTGGAAAGGACGCGTTTCAAGAGGCAGACATAACCGGGATCACTCTGCCCATTACCAAGCACAATTATTTGCTGCGAAGCGCCAAGGACATCACGCGTGTCTTCCGGGAGGCTTTCTACATCGCCCGCACCGGTCGCCCCGGACCGGTGCTGATCGATCTGCCCAGAGATGTGACTGTGGATGAGGTTGAGTTTTCCTGGCCACAGGTAGATCTGCCAGGCTATCGCCCTTCCGTTAAGGCACATGAGATGCAGATCAAAAAAGCAGCCAAAGCGCTCATGGAGGCGGAAAGCCCCGTCATTTACGTGGGCGGTGGAGTGAAGTATGCCGGCGCGCACCGCGAGCTCATCGATTTGGCGACAAAGATCAACGCTCCGGTTACTACTACTCTCATGGGGTTGGGCTGCTTTCCTGAGGACCATCCTCTGTCGCTTGGCATGCTGGGCATGCACGGCACAAAATACGCCAACTATGCCATTCAGGAGTCCGATCTCATTTTAGCTATAGGCGCGCGATTTGATGATCGGGTGACGGGAAAGATCTCCAGCTTTGCTCCAAGGGCCAAGATAGTTCATATTGATGTGGACCCGGCAGAGGTGGGCAAGAATGTGCGGGTGGACATTCCTGTGGTGGGGGATGCGAAAAACGCCCTGCAAGGACTCTTAAAAGAGGTCAGCCCGAAGGGTCGAAGCGTTTGGAATGAGAAGACAGAGGGATGGAAGAAGGACTATCCGCTGCGTTATATCCCGGACATGAATGTCATCAAGCCGCAGTATGTGATTGAGAAGCTGTGCGAGCTTGCACCGGACGCCATCATCACCACGGAAGTGGGTCAAAACCAGATGTGGGCAGCGCAGTTCTTTGTGCATAAGGACCCGCAAAAGTTCATATCCTCTGGAGGCCTCGGCACCATGGGATACGGCTTTCCCGCAGCCATCGGGGCTAAGATGGGCCGGCCTGAGTGCGATGTCATCGACGTGGCCGGAGACGGAAGCTTCCTCATGAACAGCCAGGAGCTGGCGACTGCGGTCGTCAACGACATTCCCGTGAAGGTGGCGGTGCTCAACAACGGCTGCCTGGGAATGGTCCGACAGTGGCAGGAGCTGTTCTTTGAAAAGAGGTACTCGGCCACGATTCTGGGTCGCGCCAGCCCCGATTTTGTGAAGCTGGCCGAGGCCTACGGAGCGGTGGGCCTACGTGCCACGAAGCCCTCGGAGGTCGAATCGGTCATTCGCACCGCACTGGCCACGGACAGGCCGGTCGTCATGGACTTCATAGTCAATCCGGCGGAGAAGGTCTCACCAATGGTTCCGGCAGGAGCCACGCTCAGCGAAATTCTGGAGCTGGAGTGGTGCGATGAAGTCCAATCCTGCCATCTGGAGAAGATCTATGCCCAAGGCAGGAAGGATATCCTGGGCCAGGAGGGGTTCTAGATGAAGCACACCATTGCCGTCATAGTGGAGAACAAGTCCGGTGTTCTAACGCGCATCGCGGGCCTCTTCAGCCGCAGGTCCTTTAACATCGACAGCCTCTCTGTTGGAGCGACGGATAACCCCGATTACTCGCGCATGACCATGACCGTGGAGGGCGATAGAGATGTCCTGGAACAGGTCATAAAACAGCTCTCCAAGCTGATCAACGTCATTCGCGTCAGCGAGCTGGAACCAGGCGAGTCGGTGGAACGGGAGCTGGCCATCATAAAGGTGAGCGCAGACAAAGAGAGCCGAAGCGAGATCATGCAGATTGTGAACATCTTCCGGGCCAAGATCATCGATATATCGCACAGGTCCATGATCATCGAGGTTACTGGTGACGAAGAGAAGATCGATGCCATTGTTCAACTGCTGCGCCAGTTCGGCATAAAAGAGATGGCCCGCACCGGGAAGGTATCGATGGTGAGGGGCGCGAGGATAATCAAGGCTTAAGGATTCGAGGGCTGCCTGACAAAAAGGCAGCCCTCGAATCCATTATTTTTGCAATTATTATTGACTGGAGGAATGAAATTTGGTGAAGATATACCATGAAAAGGACGCAGATTTGAGAGTGTTGAAGGACAAGACAATTGCCATAGTGGGATGGGGTAATCAGGGCCACGCCCAGGGAGAGAACCTGAAGGATTCCGGGCTGGATGTCATCGCTGCCGACCTGCCGGGCTCCAATGCCTGGAAGAGGGCGGAAGCGGACGGAGTGAAGGTCATGTCCGTGGCCGACGCGGCCAAGAAGGCGGACTACATTCAGATCCTTCTGCCGGATGAGTACCAGGGCAAGATCTACAGAGAGCAGATCGCGCCCTATTTGGAGGAGGGCAAGGTTTTGGGCTTCTCGCACGGCTTTAACATTCGCTACTTCCAGATTGTGCCGCCCAAGAACGTGGATGTGGTCATGATAGCGCCCAAGGGGCCGGGCGATCTGGTGCGCAGAACATACCAGGAAGGCAAGGGAGTGCCCTGTCTGGTGGCCATAGAGCAGGATGCCTCCGGATCGGCCCTGAAGAAGGCGCTGGCCTATGCCAAGGGCATCGGCGGGACAAGGGCCGGCGTCATTGAGACCACCTTTACCGAAGAGACAGAGACCGATCTGTTCGGCGAGCAGGTGGACCTGTGCGGCGGCGTGACGGAAATGATCAAGGCCTCCTTTGAGACTCTCGTGGACGCCGGCTACCAGCCGGAGATCGCCTACTTCGAGGCCTGCCACGAGCTGAAGCTGATTGTGGACCTGATCTACGAGGGCGGATTCATGCGCATGTGGAACAATGTATCCAACACGGCAGAGTACGGTGGCATGACCCGCGGCCAGAGGATCATCAACGAGGAGTCCAGGGCAGAGATGCAGGAAATTCTGGCAGAGATCCAGTCCGGCGAGTTCGCTCGCGAGTGGATTTTGGAGAGCCAGGCAGGCCTTCCCGTCAAGAAGTCTCTGGAGAAGATGGAGGCCGAGCACCCAATAGAGAAGGTGGGAGCGGAGCTGCGGTCCATGATGTCCTGGCTTCAGAAGAAGTAAAGCAGCAGCAACAATAAGTGCCGGATTCATACAAGAGTGCAAGCCTTGCCGGGGCAGGAAGGGCATCTGCCCAAAGGAAGCAGGGCTTGCAGTTTTGCATTTGATCCATGAGTCTGAATGATATTTAACTCTCAGCCATTTGCATTGCTTCGATTTTAGGTTAATGGCCTGATATCATGGCTGCTTAGCAGTCTCATTGGAATGAAATTTTTTTTCATGTTCTGCAATGGCACTCATGACAAGATCTCTGTATGCGGAAGAAGGCGGTCTCTTTAGACCAATCACCAGGAGATCCCTGACGACATCGCTTTTGCTGCGACCGGAAGCCAATATACGATTCTCAATAGCTTCTAAAACATCATCATCTACAAGCACAGATAATTGTTTCATGTGCCATCTTATATGATAATATTCATTAATAAAGTGTTCGCGGCCAATCAATAATTATCATGAAATATGAGGCGAAATCTTAATATACCATAGTATGATATGGTATAATATGAAATCCGATACCGCAAAAACGGCTGTTCTCCAGGAAGAGACCAGGATTTTCAATACGCCGCAATGGATTGTTGAGCACTCCAATTCGTATCAGTGGATGAAGAAGAAAGGCTTCAAGACGGAGATGGAAATGCGCAAGTGGTGCTCCGCCAACTACATTGACTTCTGGGATGAGATGGCCAAGACCTATATCGATTGGTTCAAGCCCTACACCCATCTTCTTGACGACTCCGAAAAGCCCCATTACAAGTGGTTCACAGACGGCAAGGTCAATGTGGCCTATAATGCTGTGGACAGACATGCCCGCTCCGCAAAAAGGAACAAGGTAGCTTACTACTTCATAGGTGAGCCATTGGGCGATACCAAGGCAATCACATACTATCAGCTATACAGGGAGGTCAACAAATTGGCCAATGCCCTGAAGAGCATGGGAGTCGAAAAGGGAGACAGAGTAGTCACATATCTGCCCATGATTCCCGAGCAGCCCATCACCATGCTGGCATGTGCTAAGATTGGAGCCATTCATACGCTGGTATTCTCCGGATTCTCCTCCGGCGGCCTGGCCAGCAGGGTCAACGATGCTGAGGCCAAGGTCGTCGTTACTGCAGACGGCTTTTACCGGCGTGGAAAGCCTCTGCCGCTCAAGCCGAATGTGGATGAGGCCTTGAAGAACGCACCATCCGTTAAGAAGGTGGTAGTCGTCAAGAGGACCGGTGTCGCAGTGCCCATGACAGAGGGACGCGATGTCTTCTACGATGATTTCGTAGCCGGCCAGTCCGCTCAGTGCGAGACCCTTGAGCTGGACCCAGAGGACAGGCTGTTCATCCTCTATACCTCCGGAACAACCGGCAAGCCAAAGGGAATTGAGCACGCCCACGGCGGTTATGCTGTCGGCGCCGCCCAGACAACATCCTGGGTACTGGATGTTCATGATGATGATGTCTATTGGTGCACGGCTGATGCCGGCTGGATCACCGGCCATAGCTATGTGATCTACGGCCCACTGATCCTGGGTGCCTCCAGCATTCTCTACGAAGGCTCTCCGGACTTCCCGGATCTGGGCCGCTGGTGGTCCATTGTTGAGGAGTACGGCGTCTCAGTATTTTATAGTGCACCCACAGCCGTCAGGATGTTCATGAAGAGCGGTGTGGAATTTGTCAAGAAGTATGACCTATCCACTATCAGAATTCTGGCATCTGTGGGCGAGCCGCTCAACCCCGAGGCCTACATGTGGTTCAGAAAGAACATAGGATCGGACCAGGCACCCATTATGGATACCTGGTGGCAGACTGAGACAGGATGCCATGTTGTTGCCCCGCTGGCTATGACACCCGAGAAGCCAGGTTCCGTTTGCTTCCCGCTGCCTGGTATGAACACGGATATCTATGATGAGGATGCCAACTCCGTGCCACTTGGCTTTGGCGGCAATATCGTTCAGACTGCACCCTGGCCATCCATGCTCCGTGCCTTCTTCAGAGATGAAGTCAGGTACAAGAAGGAGTATTGGGACATGTACTGGCAGATCAAGCCTGGCACATACCTGGCCGGAGACAAAGCTACCCGGGACAAGGATGGCTACTGGTGGATTCAGGGAAGAATCGATGATGTGCTGAAGGTAGCCGGGCACAGGATCTCCAACGCAGAGATCGAGTCCGCGGCCGTCTCTCATCCTAAAGTCGCTGAGGCAGCCGTTATCGGTGAGCCCGATGAGGTCAAGGGCGAGAAGATCGTGGCCTTCGTCATCCTCAAAGAAGGAGTAGCTGAGGAAGAGGCCCTAAAGAAAGAGATCTCCACTCATGTCAGGAAGGTTTTGGGCCCGGTTGCCTACCCGGACAAGGTTTTCTTCGTTAAGGATGTACCCAAGACCAGGTCCGGCAAGATCATGCGCCGTGTTATCAAGGCAAAGGCCTTGGGCAAGGAGACCGGAGACCTGTCTGCTCTGGCCAACCCGGAGGCGGTAAGCAGCATACCCCTCATCAACTAGGTTTAACGATTCGTACCTCCTTTTTTTTGCTTCTGTTGAGTCAGACTTGTTTTCAATGACATTCAGACGGGCACATTCGCTCCTGTGTGGATTCTGGATAGTCAGGCT
>JALNZQ010000239.1 GCA_023229165.1 Methanothrix sp. | reverse complement strand
ATTGGGCCTCTGGACGCCGATGGTTGCCGTAGAGTCAGGAAGCATGGTGCCTAACCTCAATATTGGAGACATAGTAGTAGTTCAGGGAGCATCGCGCACGGATGTGATTCCCTGGGACGAGGCGGAGAAAACCGGCTATACGGCCTTCAATAAGTCGGGGGATGTCATACTCTACAGACCCTATGGCAAGGCTAGCCTGAATCTGCTGGACCAGTTCAAAATGCTTCTGGGATTTGCTCCCGGCAAAGAGAAGGCCACGCCCATTATTCACCGTGCCCTACATTATGTGAAAGCAGGAGAGCCCATGTGGGAAGGCGGCCCTGCCGCACCCTTCTCCGGCTATATCACTAAAGGAGACCACAATGAGGTGATCGACCAGATGGCAGGCCAGATCTTCGGCACAGCCAAATCATCCTATATCGAGACGAACCGGGGCGAGATCATGGATGTAGGCGGTAATGTATACCTGGATAAGAAGACAGGCCTGCTCATTTACAAGACCGAAAACGGCACCTTTGTAGGCGAGGGCATCAGCTTCCTGACGCCCGTAAAGGATGAATGGGTCATTGGAGTGGCAAGGGCCAAGATCCCGCTGGTAGGCTACGTCAGGCTTCTGCCCAACATCATCTTCGATGGGATTAAAAAGCTCATAAGCTAGGCTTTTTGGCCTGCATGGCAAAATGGTCCTGGTGAAAGGGAACAAGATCCATGACTTGCAAGAGATCCAGCCCTTGCAGATTTTTCTTCTCAGCCAGAAGAACTGCCTCGGGGCTGGCAGTTACATCCACAGAGCGCGTCTTGAGCATGAGAATGAGTTCGCCGCCGGACTTAAGGTAGCGAGCACAGTTTCTGGAAGCGATCTCAGCCTGACCACGCTGAGCTACGTCTTGATAGACCAGGTCTACCGGCTCGACAAGAAATGCATATTCTTCGGGCCTGGCTGCATCAGCGAGGATGGGCACTATGTTTTTGCGCCTCTCGCAAAGCCGGACTAAATCGCGCATGGAGCGAGGCGAGAACTCCACGGCATAGACCAGTCCATCGCGAACGATATCGCTGACGTGGCTGACCGTGGTGCCCGTGGCCGCCCCCAGATAGAGGACACTTGCATCGCGCGGCAGCACAGGCCGCGTGCTGCGGCCCTTGAGTAAGAGAGCAGCGAGCTTGGAGCGGAATGGGTCCCAAAGCCTGTAACCTTCCAGAATGCGTTCCCCATAAACGGGCACGACGTCATCTGATCTGGTTGCCAGTCTCTTCTGACCCTCCACCTCCAAGATGAAGACACCGGGTGAAATTTCCAGAGGGAGCATGGAAATTTGGCCTTTAAAGCCCTTAGAGCTCTTTGCCCATGGAGGTCGTGGTGAGTTTGACGTGCTTTACGCCTTTCAGAGACATCATCTTCTCGGCGGCCTTTCTCACATCCTGACCCTCGCCCCGCAGGACGATAACCTCCAGGCAATTTTCGTGGTCCAAATGCACATGCAGGCTGGACTGAATAATGCTTCCCGCATCATGCTGAATCTCCGTCAGGTTATCTACCAGCCCGCGTTGGCCATGAGAATACACGAGAGTTATGACGCCCACCCTCTCACCCTGCACATCGCTCATCCATTCGTAATGGACGATGTAGTTTCTGATGGCATCTCTGATGCCCTCTGAACGCGACGAATAGCCGCGGTGCAAGATTATCTCATCAAACCGGGAGAGTAGCTTCTCCGGCAGCGAAACACCGATCCTCATTAATTCTTGTTCCATATATAATCGCAACCAATATACCAATGTTATTTAGTAATAAAGTTAATGGAGAAAAATGAACCATAAAGGTTTTCCCTAGGCACGACAAGAAACGATAGTAATATGTCAGATATCGCTCTCATCGGTGAGAGGACCTTTCTCTATGAAAAGCTCTTCGCAGATTTGGCAGTAAGCTTTCAGTTTCTATCCTCCGCCGTCCTGGGCAGCCCATTTCTGCCCAAGTTCAAGACGGTCACGATTCCCACTGGCTTTGCCAATCCTCAGTACTCCAAAACTCTGCCGGCACTCCAAAGGATGAAGTCGAATATATCAGACTTTGTGAAAAGAGGCGGAGTGCTGACCGTCTTCGGCCCGATGGTGCCCGAGCACGAATATGACTGGCTGCCCCTGCCGCTCCGCTATGTCTGCGAGCTATCCTCCCAGAACGTTGCTTCCTGCGAGCACGAATGCTCCTGCTTACTATGCACCAGCACGCCGGAATGCGACGGTTACCTGATTCCGGGGGAAGGCTTTGAGACCGTCTTGAAAGACGAAAATGACAGAGCCATCCTGGTCAGGGCAAAGTTTGGAGAAGGACAGATCGTGGCGACCTCGGTACACGAATTTCCTGCGGCGCAGTACTTAAAGTGGGCTTTAAGCAGGGCCAAGCCTGCCAAGCTTTGAGGAGATGAGTGTCCTGCAAGAAGAAATGCCCATAAATGAGAAGATGCCTGCAAAAAAAAAGAGCAAGCTACGAGAAGAGATCGAGGGCTTGCTGAAGGAGAAAGGTATTTCGCGGGAAGAGCGGATAGCCGTCATAAGCCTGGATACAAAGGAAGCTTATTATTTCGATGATTATCCGCAGGCCCTGCAGTTTCTCAAAGAAAAGAAAGGGCGATGGTACCTGACAACGCCGGGAATCAGACATCAAATATAGTACAATGCAATCCTCGACCGTCTTAAGATCAAGACCGGTCTGGTTGCGGAATTGGCCACATCATAGGCGGTGCTTCCGATCCGTCCCTTCTTTATGGCCACTGCTCCCTGGGAACTCATAGCAATAAGAGAGACATCTTGCATCTCTGCTTCATAGCGAATGGCCTCCACGGGATGTCCCACCACCACCTGAGCTTTGACACTTATACCATCCTTACTTAGTTCCAAGAATAGCTCATTGATCTTTTGCTTGGCCTGGGCAACATTGGCCTCAATCTCTTCTTGCGTCTCGCCCTTTGAGACTACATTGAGAAGCAAAAGCTCTCCAATTCCCGGCAAGCCCTTCAAGAAGGAGAGAGCAGCCTCGGCCGGTTGAGAGAAGTCGGTGGGAAAGAGCACCTTGGCAAGGATTTTTTCACAATGCTTCTTTAGATCGGCGCCCTCCAGATCCCTGTAGCGCATGATCAAAAGGTGCGTATTTCCATAACGCAGGACATTTCGGGAGGTACTTCCCAGGAGTACGCTCCTAATAAGACTCTTTCCCCGCGCCCCCATGGCTACGAGGGTGACCTTCTCATCCTCAGCCACTCTCTGGATGGCGCTTGCCACCTCACCCTCTAAAACGGTCACTGCCTTTACTTTTACGCTCACGCCAGGAACCTTAACAGCGCTCTTCATCTCAGAAAGTCTCTTCTCAGCCACTTTGACCTCGGCCACCGGATCCCAGAACCTGGTAATAGCCGGCCGAGCCACAACATTCAAGAGAACAACCTCTTTTACACCGGGAATTTCGCCTATGCACTCGATGACCTTTTCCGCATGATTTGAAAAATCTGTGGGAATCAGAGCCTTTTCGAACATAAGAGATCACCAAAGGATAATATATCATACCCATAATATTTCAAGCTATTCTAGAGTTTTTCTCTCAGGCATTCTCAAAAAAATCAAATTAAAAAAGAGGGGTCCCAAAGGACTGCTCTTCCACTTCCATCAGATCTGTCCAGGTGGACCTGCACTGGCAGTCCAAGCTTTGGAAGGGGCTCACGTCCTGGGTGAGAGCGTGCGTTCGAATAGCCTCGGCGACGACATCATCACACAGCCCGCAGTTATGCGGGCCGCGCCTGGTGCCGGCTCCAACGGGATCGCAGACGATGGGGCCAGGCACGCTTTTCAGCACCTCCAGGGCCGACCAGAGCCAGGGAGGCCGAAACTCTCCTCTCTCCCACATGCGTTCCACCACAGTATTGCGCTGCACATTGCAGAGGTTGAGAGATAGCATATCCGCATGTTCGCGGGCCGCCCGGACGGAGGCTATGGCGTCTCTCATGGCCTGTCCCTCGGTGAGCAGGGGCGGCTTTAGCAGCAGATAGGCCTTGACTTGCCCGCCCTGCCTGTGCACGGCCTCGGAAGCATCGACAAAGTCCTGAAAAGAGAAGCCCTTGCGGATGGCGTTCTCCCGGATGAGGTCGCTTGCCGTCTCCAGACCAATGGCAAACTCGGTAGGCAAATGAGCGAGGCATATCTCGACCGTCTGGGACGTT
>JALNZQ010000238.1 GCA_023229165.1 Methanothrix sp. | reverse complement strand
CGAGTCCGATTTGCGCCACTTGTTGCGGGCCCTTTCTCTTATCTTGGCAATGGCCATCTCCTTCATAAAGCGATGATGCTCCCAGATAACGCTGTCCGGTATCTCGTCGATCAACTGCCAGATAGCAGGCAGATCATGTTCCTCCAGCCATGTTCGTCCGAGGTAGCGGTTGAAGATCACATCACCCAGACGCCGGTCAATCCAGGTGGGCACATGTACCCCGTTGGTGATGTGCTCAATGGGAACTTTGTCCACCGGCAGTTCGGGCCAAAGCTGCCGCCACATCTCCCGGCTGACCTCTCCGTGCTTCTTGCTCACCGCATTTCTAAAAGCACTGCAACGCAGGGCAAAGGCAGTCATGTTAAAGCCATCCGGCTTGGAAGGATTCATTCCCAGGCGGAAAAACTCGTCTCGGGAGAGATCCAGTGTGGGAAGGTATGAGCCGAAGTACTTGTCCATGAGCTGGTAGGAAAAGACATCATGACCTGCGGGAACCGGGGTGTGCGTGGTGAAGACCGTGGTATTCTTGACCTGCTCGAAGGCATCCGCGTAGCTCATTCCTCCTTCTACTTTCTCCCGGATCCTCTCCAGGATGGCGAAAGCGGGATGGCCCTCGTTGCAATGAAGAACGGAATAGTCCACCCCCAGATGGCGCAGGATGCATACGCCGCCAATGCCCAGCACTATCTCCTGGCGCAGGCGCTGCTCCAGATCGCCGGTATAAAGCCGGTCGGATATGATACGATTCCAGGGCTCATTGGCCTCGCTGGAGGTATCGATCAAATAGAGGCTGGTCTTTCCCACCTGAACCTTCCAGACTTCCAGATAAATAGGCGGGTCCATGATCGGCACCTTGATGGTGATAGGATCGCCATTTTGATCCAGCATCTTTCTAATAGGTGCATTCTTCCGGTCCATCATCTCGCAGGCCCCCACCTGCCAGCCGTCCGGTGAGATCATCTGGCGAAGGTACCCTTGCGGGTACATGAATCCAACAGCCACAAGAGGCAGGCCCAGGTCGCTGCACTCCTTGAGAAAGTCTCCTGCCAAAAAGCCGAGACCGCCCGCATAAAAGGGCAGGGCATGATGCAGGCCGTACTCCGCTGAGAAGTAGGCGATTTTGCATATTTCCGGGTGGGCTACACGGGAGCAAAACCAGCCCGTGGCTGGATTCATGTAGCTCTCAAAGCGGGCCATCACATAGTCATAATGCCTCATGAAGTGAGGATCGGATGCGGCCGCCTCCAGCGTTCCCTTGTCCAGGTGGTTGATCATCTTTACCGGGTTGTGGTTGCTCAGATACCAGCCCTGGCGATTGAGGAGCTTGAAGAGGGCCCGGCCCTCGGGGTGCCAGCTCCACCAGAGGTTGTAGGCCAGCTCTCGCAGTCCTGAGATCCTTTCGGGAAGATGGGGAAATTTGTCTTTGATACCATACATGAATGTGTCAGCTCCAAATCTGTTACCACTGCGGCTCTCTTTAGAGATATATCCTTCGAATAGCGGAAAAAACGATAATAGTAATACTGTTCAATGTAATTTATTGTAGGAAGCTAATTAGCTCATATTTACCATATCAAATATAATTTCAAATTATAGTAAACTCTAAACAACAATTATTAATAATATGATGACTGATACTAGTAAGCTTGGTAGGGGTTCCCGTCCCCCGCATTTAATCGCAGATACAAAACCCATATCTATCTGCCATGTAATAGCAGATAGTCTCTGAAGATCGCCAGGAAGCGCTCCACGGCCTTGCATCCATCGTCCTTGCGGATAGGTCCATTGGGCTGCAGATCATCCCAACCGTGCAGCCTTCTTTAAATATGAAAAGCTCATATCTTTCTCGAATATTTTCGTGGTGGGAAGGATTTGGGATGGGGAATAGTATCTCTGCAAAATTACTTGAATTACTGCTTTTGATAATAATTTGCTCGACAATATCGAGTGCATCTGCATCAGATTATCCTGAATTTGGCACTATCTAGAAATCCAGTGAAATCTGGTTTTTTTACCCGTGATAAATAACAACTTTTGGTATTATTGCTAAAGTGGCCGCGTAATTCGACCAACATATATTTATCACGACCTATTTATCAAAACAGCATATAAACTAATTATAGTATTTTAAAAAATTTTGACATCTATCGCTATCATTTCAAATGTGTTCGTCTAATCCCATTCTCTTAACCCGTATCCAGAAAAGGAATGAACATAAAGAATGCGTCAAGTAGCGTCTTTTGAGGTTTTCCAAAAACTCCTGCTCTTTTCAGCGCAGAGAGTTTCATTTGCTCTTCAATTCCGAGTTCCTCTAGCTGCTTTTTTCTATGTGTCTTGAGGCTCGTTGAATAGTAATTTTCTATTGGATTGTTTGTAGCGGGAGCATTATCGACAAAGTAAAATGCTGTAAGATTCGGCCAGAGCTCTTCGATTTTCGCCAGTCGTTTTCTTACTGATATCATAAACGAGTCCGATTCCATCTTCAATATTTTAAAATTATTTAAAGCATCGTAATAATTTCTTTGCTCAAGTTTTTTGTTTTCTCTTCTGCGTTTCAACTCCAGACCATGAACAAATTCGCGGAATGCGTGCTTAGCGTCCTTAATCCAGGATTTGTACTCCCTGCTGCTTCTCTGTTTCATGGTTTTCTCTTCTTCGATCAAGCAGGAAAGAAACTCAATCTCTGGCGCTCGATTGTAAAATATATTAAGCAATCTGTATTTAATTAACTCTTGTTCGACGCTTGTTTTTCTGGGAAAATCGTTAACTATCAGCTTATTCAAATGGAGCAAACAGAACTGGTGGATTACTTTATTACCAAAAACTCTCTTAAAAACATCACTGTATCCTCGATAGAGGTCTGTAACAATAAATATCTGCCTATGTGAATCTAGATTTCGTCGCAGGAAACTCTCGATGGTGCCGGAATCTTTCGAATCGAAAAGCTCCTCCGCAATTACCTGCCTTGTTACTGAATCAAGGAGTGTCAAGCGATACTTTTGGTTTCGGCCTGCTTTCGGATGTTGCTCATCATAATGAACGAACTGGATATTTTTAACCGAGGGGACTTCCATCTCCTCAATCGCGCATTGGACCATGTTCCGGATAGTATCTTTATCCCTTGGATATAGATAGCTCATTACCGATTCTATCACTTCGTAAGATACATGGTTAAGCCTCAGACGTGTGCAAATTTCCGTGATAATCCCGAAAAGGTTTGTCTTTAGCTTGATCCAGAAGTCCCGATCTTCTTGAGTCGATTTCCCGCAAGCGCCACACAAATATTTTCCGACGTTTGCCTCGCCAAGATGCCCCTTCTGGTAAGTGTTAAAACCGTTGTGGCTCATGGGATAACCGCATTCAGGACATAATGGTGGCACTATTCTACGAAAAATTCCGTTTGCAGTGAATTCAAAATCATTCGAGTAATTCTCGAATATAGTTGAAAGCGTTTCACGATACGGAAAATTTATCAAGCTTAATTGCATCTTTGTCATTGTAGGGTCTCACAGGGTACATGGTTATCATAATATTAATAACTTGTGATATAATGTGCCCTGCCTACATCACTTATTTATGAGATTGTGCCCTGAATTTGTCGGTTACGTTAATGATTATGCACATATCCTTTCTGCGCCGCAGGCATCCTCTTTAAACCAGGAGGTGCGTGACTTTGACAACCGCACCACAATTGAGGTTGCTGTGGTTACAGTAAATTCCATCGGCAGCGAAAATCCACGGGACTACGCAGTCAATCTCGCCAATTACTGGGGAGTGGGAAAGCGCGAAAAGAATAACGGCATAATCTTTCTGGTCGCCATGCAGTCTCATGACATATGGATTGAGGTTGGCAGAGGTCTGTCCGGCCAGTTTGGCGACCGTCAGGTTCAGCAGATTGTTGATGATGTCATCATTCCCCAATTCCGGGCGAATCGACCGGATCTCGGTGTCATCAACGGGGTTCACAGCATCATTAGCCATTTCGAGGGTTCAAGAGCCTCGCAGGCCGTGCCGGTAATTGCCGCATCGCAAGAAAAGAACCTTGGAAATCCTGACTTTTTTAGGCTCGTTGCATCTTGGCTTCTCATCGTGCTGCTGGGCATACTCTCGTTTCTGGGAATCATCTGGTGGCGGCAGGCAAAGAAAAACAATGCGAGAATTAGCGATTTTAAGAAGCTATTGAATGATCTGGTAGACAGAGAAGCATCTGCCCTTGAAGCACTTAAAGAGC
>JALNZQ010000237.1 GCA_023229165.1 Methanothrix sp. | reverse complement strand
CGGAACATGGACTGGGCAGAAATGTGGGCAAAGTTGGTGATGTGGATCCAGTCCAGGGGCTGCTCGAAACATCACCAGATGCAATGCCCGAGTCCTCAACTGTGGCCTCTGCCAGGGCTGCCGTCAAGAGGAATATAATCATTATCCAAATCATTTGTCTTTTCATGCTAACCCCCGAATATTGTAAAAAGAAAAGAAAAAAAACTGCGAGGCTTTTAAACCTAGCAGTCTACTCCATCACACGGTGGACGTACATTGTCTGGCACAGGGTTCTCGTGGAACTTTATGGTCTTCTCGGCCTCGAAGGTTCCTGTGAACATCTCGTGGGCCTTGATATCCTTGTAGAATATCTTATGCATCTTGGCATCGGTGCCCCAGGTACCATTGAAGGAGTTCTTGGTCTCCAAGCCAATCAGGTGAGATGGGACATATGTTCTTTCTGTATCGCCGTAAGCCACAGATGTCATCATATTCTCAACAGTTGTGGTGTTCCTGCCCGCATCCTTTAGCAGCCGATTATCTAATAAATTCTGGGGATCGATAGCGTCTGTCTTATTTATCGTCCCACTGGGGGATACATTTTGAGGCCTATATGGCGTCGTCGAGGCAAAGAAAGCAGTCTCATCCTTCTCCATCTCATTGACGGAGAACATTTCCTGCACATCCGCGCCCATGCCTCCGTAGAATGCCTTGGAATGTAGATACTTTCCACCGGTAAGAGGTGTTTCGCCTGCATAGGTCATCTTGGTGGTTTCAATCATATTGAAACCGGCCTCATCGCCGCCATTGACCGAAGACACATTCCTCCCGATCTTCTCCGGATTTTGTGAATAGAGATGCTCGGAGTCAAGCTCCAGGTCGCCGTCGCCTGCCATGGTGTTGTAGTATTCAAGTGCGATCTTCTTGTCGATTATCGATGTGCTGACATCGATAATTCCCGTTCCAGCCACTTTTTGTGCTTCACAGAACTGTTCATACTGCACTGGTGGTACCAGTGGTGGATTAGCTAGCACAGTGCCGCAACCCCCGATAAGGGCAATTGCAAGCATAAATGCTACTACTATTACTCCCTTCATTTTTCTTTTCGCCCCCTTTTTTTTAAGCGATCAATTTAAGCTATTTCGCTAAATAAGCGAGATTTAGCTTTCTATCGATATCTTACTTTTATATTATATAAATTTATCCTTCAAAACAGCCAAGATTGAAGCAATCTCTTCCATATCCTGGAACGAGTCTCTAAAGCCTGGGTGGATAAGTATAGTAAAAATGATATAATATGAATAATAAATGCGCATCAATAGATCTATCTTACCAGAAATAGCCAGATAAGGTGAACCTGGATAATACAATGCAATCAAATACAACAAGAGAGAAACGGATCAGTTATGTCCTCTTTCCTGGAGCATCCGCGTCTATTGCCGCAAACCGTAGAAAAGCGGCTCTTCCAGCTGGATTTGGCCGCCACGGCCCTCTCGGCCTCCAGTCTTATAGTAGTACCTACGGGCCTGGGCAAAACCGTCATAGCACTCATGGTGCTGCTGGCTCGAATGGATAAGGGCAGGATTCTTTTCCTGGCTCCTACCAAGCCATTGGTAGAGCAGCATGCGGTTTTCTTGCAGCGTGTGCTCAAAGACAGAGATCTCGTCTCCATGATGACCGGGGAGAGCCCGCCGGAAAATAGGATTGAATCCTGGGGAAAAAGCAGCATCGTTGTCTCCACACCACAGGTGATCGAAAACGATCTTCTCTCTCGAAGGATCGATCTTAAAGACGTCTCCCTGGTGATATTCGACGAGGCGCACCGGGCGGTGGGCGGCTACGCATACGTCTATATCGCCGATCGCTATCATCGCGAGGCGAAGAGTCCTCTGGTCCTGGGGATTACCGCCAGCCCGGGCAGCCAGAGCGAGAAGATTGCCGAGATATGCACCAACCTTCACATTGAGAAGATCCAGACCCGCACGGAAAATGATCCTGATGTCGCCCCATTTGTTCACGAGCGAGAGATAGAGTGGGTGAAGCTTACCGTCCCCAAAGAGCTTCTGCTTATCCGCTCAGCCATCGAGGAGGTGCTCAGGAGCAGAATCGATGATCTGAACCTTCTAGGCATCAGTCCGGTCAGAATCGATGCCAAGTCCACCAAGAAAGAACTTCTCGGGCTGCAGGCCACCCTCATGTCCTCGGCCAAGAGCAAGGCAAATAAATCTACCTTTGCGGCCATATCTCTCATGGCCGAGATACTCAAATTGCATCATGCCGTCGAGCTGGCGGAGACGCAGGGACCGGATGCACTGGCCAGATATTTTCAGAGGCTGGAGGGTGAAGCCCTCTCGCGTAGCGGTTCAAAAGCGTCTCGCAGGATAATGCAGGACCCAGGTTTCCTGCGGGTTGTAGATGCCCTGCATAGTCTCAAGGTGGAACATCCCAAGCCTGCCGCAGTAAAGAGAATACTACAAGAGCAGATTGCTATGAAGCCGGAGTCCCGCATCATGGTTTTTACAAACTATCGGGACACTGCCACATCTCTCCTCAAGTTTCTGAAAGAGGCTCCGGCCATTCGAGCCGTGCGATTCGTGGGGCAATCCAGTCGCGAGAATGATGAAGGCCTCAGCCAAAAAAAGCAAGCAGAGATTCTGCAGAAATTTCGGGCCGGTGATTTCAATGTCCTCATTGCCACCTCAGTAGGCGAGGAGGGCATCGACATTCCGGCGACTGATCTGGTAATCTTTTATGAGCCGGTGCCTTCCGAGATTCGCAGCATTCAGCGCAAAGGCAGGACAGGCAGGGCAAGAGCCGGCAGAGTAGTAGTTTTAATGGCCAAAGGCACGCGCGATGAGGCTTATCACTGGATATCGGACCGCAAAGAAAAGACCATGAACAGGCAGATACGGGGTCTAAGCGGTCAGGATCAGGAATCTTTGCAGAAGGAATTATCGCCCAGGCAGCTTCTGATAACTGATGCAGGAATTGCCGAGAAGGATGAGAGTGATCAGCAAAAAGAGCAAAACGAAGCGGAAGAGCCTGGCAAAATGCCTGCCAAAATCTTTGTGGACTTCCGGGAGAGAGAGATGGCAAAGCTTCTGGAGTCTCTGGGCCTCGAGGTCACCGTCAAGAATCTGGGGGTGGGAGACTATGTGGTAAGTGATCGGGTGGCCATCGAACGCAAAACGGCACAGGATTTTGTGGCCTCGATCATCGATCCCCAGAGGAACTTATTCCGGCAGATCGCTGATTTGGCCAGGACTTACGATCGGCCTGTTTTGATTTTAGAAGGCAGGGATCTTTACACCACGCAGATGAGTGCAGGATCTATTCGCGGGGCAATGATTTCGGTGGCGGTGGATTATGGTGTCCCCATCATTCCCACGGAAGACCGGGATGAAACGGCTGCGGTTATTGCCCTTCTGGCCCGAAGAGAGATGCGAGAGGGACACGAGCCGAAGGTGCATGGCCACAAGACTGCCAGGACGCTTAAAGAGCAGCAAGAGTACTTGATATCGGCCATTTCCAGCGTGGGGCCGACGGTAGCCAAGAACCTGCTCAAGCACTTCGGATCCGTCGAGAAGATCATGACTGCCACCCTTGAGGAGCTGCAAGAGGTAGAACTGGTGGGGCCAAAGATCGCACAGCGGATTCGCGAGCTGGTGGGCGGAGACTATAAAGGGTAAGCGGCCTCACCGCATATGCAGTACGGTCAAAATGATGTGCTCCAGCTCCTCTTACACCATATTTGCTCATAGTAATGGGATTATAGTCGATGCACAGATCGATAAGATCGCATGGCCGGCAGCCTATCTCCCAGCAGTCCAGGACAAAAGGTGAGTAGATCTTGAGCGCCTCGTCCAGTCTCTCGTCATCCACAGCAACGGGAGACTCTGGAAACACCCGTACAGGCCCGGAAGCGTTGACGTTCATCTACCCTTCAAGGTCCGCCCGACAGTATCCGGTCATCGCTAATGGCAGCAAACAGAGGATTGCAAGCGCCATTAGGGTTGCTTTTCTATTAATTGAGTTCATCATTGCCTGTCCCTTCAAGCCTCTTTGCTGAGAATGCAAGTGCAAGCATTGGAATGGTAAGTGAATAATTAAAGCCTTTGCTGGGTTTCGATGTCGCCTTAAATCGAATTAAGGCGATGGACCGAAAGGTATATCAAACGGTCGTGTACTTTCTTAACTGAAAGATTTTAATACTACCTCATCAATTAATAAGTTGGGGTAGCGATGAATTCGAATCTTG
>JALNZQ010000029.1 GCA_023229165.1 Methanothrix sp. | reverse complement strand
GATGATCTCAGGTAGCATGCACGAGGAGGCAGATCATGGCAGTATCGACGACTAAAGTTGTAGTTATAAGCATATTCTTGATTTTAGGAATGGTGCTGGCAGGTGTTTTAATGCAGCCCGAGGCATCGTTTCAAGCCTGGGATATCAAAGAGAGCGACTTTCCCGTAAATGATAGCGCAAAGGAGAAGCTTTCCTTCCTGCTCAATTATGCCATCCTTGCGCCCTCCAGCCACAACAGCCAGCCCTGGAAGTTTAACGTTACCAATGACTCGATCCTGGTCTTTGCCGACAAAACAAGACAGCTCACGGTTGCAGACGCTGATCAAAGAGAGCTGTATATAAGTTTGGGCTGTGCCCTGGAAAATCTGATTGTAGCTGCGGACCACTTCGGTTACAACTCCAGCGTTGTCTACTTTCCCGGCGAGAAGGATCTTGCTGCTAAAGTAGTATTGCAGCCCGCGGTCAACTCCTCCGGAGATCCCCGGCTCTTCTCAGCCATCCTTTCCCGCCAGACCAACCGCAATCCTTACGAGCCGAGGGAGATCTCTGAAGCGGATCTGGAGACGATCAAGGGTCTCAGCTCGGATGCGGATGTCAGTGTTTTCATAACTCGCGATTCTGGCATAAAGAAGAGCTTCCAAGATCTCGTGATGCAGGCAAATGCGATCCAGTATTCCGATGTCAACTTCAAGAGCGAACTGGGCCACTGGCTGGGCCAGGGCGTCATGGGGCCTACGGGAGTGAGGGCCAAGATGGCTCAGCTAGCAGTCGTATTCCTTGATGTAGGACCGCAGCAATCTAAAAAGGACGCTGATCTGATCAACAGCACACTTTACCTGGGCTTCATCAGCACGGCAAATAACGATAGCATATCATCCGTCAAGGCCGGAATGGTCCTGGAGCGTTTCTGGCTTGCAGCTACGGCTCTGGGCATAAGCTTGCATCCCATGAGCCAGGCACTGGAGACGACGCAGACAAAGGCGGAGATCGCCGAGCTCTTGCCTGCCAAACCAGGGATGATGCAGGTGCAGCAGGCCTTCCGGCTGGGGTATGGCAAGGAGGAGGTGGTGCATTCTACAAGAAGGCCGCTGCAAGAAGTACTGATAACGCAGTAAAGCAGGCTGAAATAAAAAGGAAAACAAAAGGAAAAACTTAAAACAGACCCCCATCATCCGGGAGCCGTCTTCATCTTTTTCTTTATCCTCGTTTTTTCACCCTTGCTCTCCGTTAATAGTCGGTCCGGCAAAGCCTTCCAGCTTCTTTAGTATCTCCTCTTCCTGTTCCAGTGTGCTGTCGCCCAAGACCTGAGCCTCACTCTGGAAGTAATCAGAGAACCGGCCAAACAGCTCCGGATAGGGCTCGGAGACGGCCAGGGGCAAAGACTGGCGTTCCCATTCGCCAAGCTCAATCGGGATGACAATTCCATTAGTTAGCGTCACGGACGGCACTATCTTCCAGCCCTTATCTGCCGCCTTCCTCTCATCGATCATCCAGTTCTTGAGCAGATCCGCATAGCGAGAGAGAAGTACAGCTTTTCTTATGCCGCGGTTCTGATAGAAATCGGCATTTTCCTCTGCCATATCCACTTCGGCTTCATCGCTATCTTGCACACCATTTCTATCCTGATAGCTTACTTTGAGCCGCATGTTTCCCTGGTTGGAGAGCTTCTTGAGCTTTACCAGGATCACTCCGCCCTTAACCTGGCCGCCCTCGGCCTTGGAGGGAAAGAGGGTATTGACCTTCATCAGCTCGCCCGTGGCCTGGTCCGCCTCAGGAGAGCCGTAGACCTTCTCAATCTCGTAGCCCGGCGCATCCAGCTTGAGGCGCAGATCAAAGACCAGCGGCGTTACCATGAAGTCGAACTCATCGTCCATGCGCTGCTTGAATTCACCGGCGGAGTGAACCGAATAGTAGTTGGCCCCCTTGATCTTGGTGATGCTTTCCACGAGCTCAGTGTTAAAGTCCACGCCGATGCCGATGAATGTGGTGTAAATTCCCTGTTGGGCATTATCCTCCAGCATGCGGTAGAGCGGGAGGTCGCCAGTCTCTCCAATGTTTGGCATGGCGTCGGTCAAAAAGATTATCCTGTTCTCGTACTCGGATTTGTCGGCCTGCAGGAACCGATCGAAGAGGGCAGTTCCTTTTTCCATTCCTGCCTCCATGTTGGTTCCGTATGTTTCCTTGATATTGAGTATGCGGCTCTTCAGTCTCTCTGGGTCTTTATCGGCAACGCCGGTGAGCGGGTCGACCAGGAAGGCATCATCGCTGAAGATAACCAGCCCGAAGCGATCCTCCGGTTTGAGGTGGTCCAGGAGCGCGACAACAGACTCATCGGCAATCTGCATCTTGGTCTTGCTCATGCTGTATTCGTCCCCTTTCTGCTCTACCTTATTGCCGAAGCGATCGTAGTAGTATTCGTCGAAGGGGCTGCCCATTGAACCGGAGAAGTCCAGCACCACCACAAGGTTCAGCTTCTTTCTCTGGAAATCCGCTATTCCTGAGTTCAGGCCCACAGAGAGATAGTATTGGGGCTGCATTGATATGGGATCTTTAGAGACGGCGTAGCTGTAGGATGGGCAGAAGAGCTTCTTGCATTCCTTTACCGCTCCGGTATCAAAGTAGTAATCATAAAACAGGCCCTCGTAGGTCACGTCGCTTGGTAGGGGCAAATAGTCCTGTTTGATGTTTTCCCGGAAGCTATTCACGTCCTTGGCGCCGCCCGCAGAAAAGCCGATGCTGGGGCTGGCTGCCGCCGCAGGAGCGGCCATGCTGTAGGACGCGCTTGGTGCGCCGACAAGGGCTTTTGAGACTCCGCTTCCGATGCCTCCTGCGGCTGCCATGGGCATGCTTTCCTCCGCAATCTCTGATTCCGTAACAAGGAATTTTATGGAATTGCTCTTAGCCGCAGCTTTATCTACTGTAAACCACAGCTCATAATCCCCTTCCAGGTTGGCCTGGTACCAAGCCGTGTAGCTCTTGCCCTTCTGCACGGAAGCATTGAGGATTGTGGCAACCGAGCCGGTGGGGTAGAGGCAGAAGAGCTGCAGCTCACCGCTTGCCTCCGGCATCAGCCGGATGCCGGCCCAACAGCCGGAGGGAATCTCCAAAGAGGTGCGCGACTGCTTGCCCGTGGAATCGACTATCAAAAGGCTGCTTTTATCAGGCAGAGCGCTTATCGATTCATTCTCCACAAGCCGGGCAGAGTCTTCAGGAGTCTCGTAAGCATACCAACTATATTCCTGATCCGATGCAGTTAATGACGGATCCGAAGCTGTACCGGGATACAGGCAGACGATAGCAATTACTGCCAATGGTAATATGGTCCGATTGATTTTCATAACCCACCCATCCTGAACAATAGAATGAAAACTAATACGCATTTTTTCTATTTAAGGTCACCTTTTATTACCACACCCGGGAAAATTAGAGAAGAATGATGCCAAATTAGGATTTGATTTAGATTAAATTGAATACCCTGCAGCTCAGAGCTGAAGGTGGTGCGCCTGTTTGTAAAATTCTAAAGCGTAACTTTTACATCCTGGCCGGCAAAAGCTTCCCTGAGATGCTCTTCCTGCTCCTTGGAGAGAGATGTCTTCAATACCTTGACGTTCTTGAACTTCTTCAGCTCGTCCATTACTTTATCTGGAGTGGATTCTCTAACCAGCATGAACAATGCTGAGTTCCCTGGCTGAATGGTATTTCCGACGTCTTTGATGAATTGTTCGTCCATACCCGCATTTGCAAACTTCCCGGCAATGGCTCCTGTTGCTGCACCGAGAACTAATCCGAATATAGGCACAAAGAAGAAGAAGCCGATCAGAAGTCCCCAGAAGGCTCCGCCCATAGCTCCCGCCCCCACCATATTGACTTCTTGATTCACCTTAACCTTTCCGTCTTTGTTTCTAACAATGACCGCAGCATCCTCCAATCCTATTAGATGCTCCTTTTGCAGCTTCAACAGGCTGTCTCTCATCTGCCCGGCACCTGTCTCGGTGTCGAAGGCCAATACAACTAAATCGCTCATATTTCAAAGCTCCCATTTTAATCTTATAATCTTATAATCTTTAGGTATTTATCATTTATATACTTTCTGCATAGTAACCATGAAACGTTTGATTTTCCCTGAACGTGATAACAAAAAGTGATGTTGCCCCATTCCGACCTGTTTCTGCCTGCCTGAATTGAAAATTTAGGCAGAAATCCTAAACGGCAGATCAGATCTCTGCAGAATCCTCGTTTTGGTATATCGAGAGATCGTCCACGGTCCCCATTCGAACCCCGCCCTTTTTCTCCATCACCTTTCTCTGCATCTCCCTCATCCTCTTCCGCCTCTCCTCGCCTGGGCCAGCCGCTGCCAGCCCGAAGGCCATTGGGCTGGGCGTCGCCTCCTTCTTCACCACCAATTCGATCTCCCCAGAGGCCAGGCCCCGCAGCACCTCTTTGATATTGTCCACCTCGAACCTATCCTCGATGATCTCCCGAAAGCTCTCCCGCAGCACGGCAAACTCATCCAGCTTTCCTGCAAAGCCGATGAGCATGTCTGCGTCCAGTTGTTGCCACCGGGCAGACTTCTGCCGCCCCTTGTAGCTCTTCAGGATCATGAAGGATCGGGTGGCGTTAATGCGAAAGACGCTTTTCAATAGGCTCGTGTTCTGCAAGGATCGAAAGAGAAGCTGCTCGCAGTTCTCCTCCCGGATGGACCCAATGATGGCCGGCAGATTTACTTTACCGGACGGGGGAAGAGAGAGCACAAATCCCGAGTCGGATGTGGTGATGCAGATGTCGCTCATACGCTGCCGGGTCAGAAGGTAGGCCACCATGCGAGAAAACCCCTCATTAAAGCGAAGGCCGTATCCGGAGAGAATATAGTAGATCTTGCGACCGGTCTCACGATCGAGGCTCTCCTGCACAACCATTCTGCAGTTGGTGGGTACCGCATCCTCCCCCAGATAGTCGATCTGCTGGCGGAAGATCTCGCAGATGGAACGGGCGCTGTTCTCGTCGATGGGGTACTGGCTCTGCAGCCAACGGACGACGGCTCTGCTACTACGATCATCATTATCATCATGGCCTGCCCGGCTCTCCGTCTTCCCGCTTTTCATCATCCAGAGCATGTCGCTTTTAAAGGACAGAATGCTCCTAGCCAGGTCAAAGGATAAGGGCAGCCTCTCCGAGGACCAGGTGGGGATATTGGGCCTGCCTAAGGCAGCGTCCACATAGATCTTCCCGCCCCGCCGGTAGCAGAAGGAATAGGATCCACCGCCGATGGAAAAGACGTCCCCTTTGTCCAGCTTTTCCATGTATTTCTCATCCAGCCTTCCCAGGAAGCGCCCCTCTCGGGTGAGCACATCGCAGGTGAACTGGTCTGCAATCATGCCCGAGTTGGTGTAGTAGATCATGCGAGAGCTGCCGCCCCTTGTACCTATCATCTTCGTCTCAGCATCGTAGCGAATCTTAGGGTAGATGCGCCTCTCCTGCATGCCCTCATGAGCAGCGGAGAGGTAGAGCACAGCGCTCATCAGCTCTTCATCGCTTAGGCCTCTGTAGCAGTAGGACCTTCTCACAACCCGCAGCACTTCTTCAAGAGTCCAATCTCTCTCCAGCACCATTCCCAGCAGGTGCTGGCAGAGGGCGTCCAGGGCATTTCGAGGAATGTGAATTCTGTCCACGTCGCCAGCTTTTGCCCTCTCCAGCATCACGGCGCACTCCATAAGCTCCTCTCTGTCCAGGACGATCATCCTGCCCTTTACCACATGATCCAGGCTGTGGCCCCCTCTGCCGAAACGCTGCAAAAGGGCGGCAACTGACTTGGGCGAGCCGATCTGCAAGACGAGATCAATGAAGGGCATGTCGATGCCAAGCTCCAGAGAGGTAGAGGTGCAAACAACCCTGAGCTGCCCCTGCTTGAGACGGCTCTCCGTGTCCTGCCTATCCTCCCGGCCCATGGAGCCGTGGTGGCATGCGGAGTTCTCGGCATTGTAAAACAGCGGAAAGCGTTGCTTGAGGCTCTGGAGCACCCGTTCTGCACCGCTGCGGCTGTTGGTGAAGATGAGGGTGCTCCTGTGCTCCTGGATATGGCGGTGCAAGAGCTCGTAGAGCCGATCGGTCAGATCTGTTTGGTCGGCAAGGATCAGATCGGGCACGGGGCAAAGCAGGCGCAGGTCGAAGTTGCGGGAGAAGCGGCAATCCACCACCTGCACAGGCCGGTAGTTTCCAGCAAGAAAGTCTGCCACCTCTTGCAGCGGCTCAACGGTAGCCGAACAGCCGATGCGAACGAAGCTTCCTGATGCAGGATCGACAGACTGAAAAAGCTCCCCTTCCCGGCCTCTTTCACTCTTTCGCTCCAGGTCGTCAGGCCCGATCGGCTCATCGTTCTCCTGCGGCTCTCTTTTCAGCTCCTCCAGCCGCTCCAGGCTGAGGGTGAGGTGCACGCCCCTCTTCGAGGCCGCTAGCGAGTGGATCTCGTCCACGATGACCCAGCGCACGTTCTTCAGTTTCTCCCGAAAGCGGGGAGAGCTGAGGAGGATGGCCAGGGACTCCGGGGTGGTGTTGAGTATGTGCGGAGTCTTCTTGAGCATGCGGGCTTTTTCCTGGGCAGAGACGTCCCCGTGCCGGATGGCGTGCCTGATCTCCTGCACTGCTAGCCCTCGCACCTCCGCCAGAGCTTGCATCTCCTGCAGAGGCCGTTCCAGGTTCTTGTGAATATCGTTGGCCAGAGACTTTAGTGGAGAGATGTAGAGGCAGTAGACCGTGTTTGAAAGCTCGCCCTTCACAGCCATGATGAAAAGCTGATTGAGGATAGAGATGAAGGCGGAGAGGGTCTTGCCCGAGCCGGTGGGCGAGCAGATGAGCACGTTCTTGCCCTGCGAAATGAGGGGCACAGCCTGGCGCTGGGGCGGGGTGAAGAGGCCTTCGGCTGAGCGAAAAGAGGCAAGCCACCAATCCGAAACGATGGGGTGAAAGAGGGAGAGGATGGCGGCGTCTTCGGGGGAGACAGGCGGGGCGGCGGAAACTGGATCGGGCATTCTAAGGAGAGAATGATAAGGGATGCGAAATAGATCTTTTCAATTCCCTTCGTCCACCAGCGGATCCCGCCGCCCGTTCAAGGCAAACGCCTCCTCTCTCTCGATGCAGGTGGGGCAGGTGCGGCAGGGCCGCTCCTTTCCCCGGTAGCAGGACCAGGTTAGCTCGTATGGCACCTGCAGTGCGATGCCCAGCCTCACGATCTCCGCCTTGCTCATATCCACAAAAGGAGCCTGCAGTTCTACGGGATGCCAGGCGGTAGCGAGCCGGATAGCAGGACGCAGCGCGGAAACAAACTCCAGCCGGCAGTCGGGATAGATGGTGCTGTCATTTTTGTGAGCCGCGTAAAAGACCTCGGGAATCTCGTGAGCCTCGGCGTAGCCTGCCGCCACGGAGAGCATGATCATATTGCGATTGGGCACAACCGTTTTTTTAGCGGCCTCCTCCGTGTAGTGGCAGCTTGGCACCTCCTTTCCTCCCAAAAGCGCGCTGTCGCCTAAAAGAGAGGCCAGCGAGCTGAGATCGACGACACGGTGCGTGATGTGCAGCCTTTCTGCAATGGTTTTTGCACAGTCTATCTCTTTCTTGTGCCTCTGGGCATAGTTGAAGGTGATAGCCGCCACCTCATAGCCGTCAGAGAGCATCTTGTAGAGCAATGTGGTCGAATCCACGCCCCCAGAAAGAATTAAAACGCCTCTCATTTTTTCTCCAAAAAATTTTGCCCCTAAGCCTCGTATCCCGTGGAGGATTTATATAGCGCACGTATCTTTTCTGCATCCTCTCCCGGCTGCTTCTCTTCCAGCATGTCAATGAATATCCCGGCAAACTCCGGAGATATGCAGAGCAGGCATTCTGAGCCATCCAGGATGCGGCCGGCAAGATATCTCAGCTCCTGGCCGTCCAGCCTCTCCAGCCTTGCCTGGAAGTCTTCCGCATCCTCTGCAAAATGCATGGATATCGGCGGGAGAATGGAGCGATATTCTATGCGTGATTTGCCCTCGATCTCCGGTGCCATCTTCTTCAAGATCTGGATGTCTTTCTCGCTCAGCTTTCTCATAATGACCTATCTTAGTGTAATCCTAGCGCCTTTGCCAGCTCTTCGATTCTCACAGGTTTTCTGATGTAGTCGTCCATGCCCGCTTCTAAACACATCTCCCTGTCGCTCTTAAAAGCAGCAGCAGTCATAGCAATAATCTTGGGACCGTCTGACCACCTCTGTCGAATAGCCTTTGTAGTCTCCAGGCCGTCCATCCCCGGCATCTGCACATCCATCAATACTACGTCATAGCTCTGGCGTTCCAAGGCCTTCAGGACTTCATGGCCATTGCAGGCCACATCCCCTCTCAGCCCCAGCTTAGCAAGCATGCGCAGTGCAACTTTTTGATTAATCATGTTGTCTTCAGCCAGCAGTATGCGCAAGGTTTGGTCAAGGTCTCTACGAGAAACGGACTTGGCGCTAAAGGCGCTCTTGCCTGCGTCAATAGGAGCACTTAGTGTCGGCTGCACCTCGATTGTAAAATGAAATGTCGAACCCATGCCTGTCCGGCTTTCAACCCAAATTTTTCCGTTCATCATTTCGACAAGCTTTTTGCTTATAGCCAGGCCAAGGCCGGTGCCTCCGTACCTGCGTGCCGTTGAGGCATCAACCTGACTGAAGAGCTGAAATAGGCGATCAGCTTTATCATCCGGAATTCCAATGCCCGTATCTTTAACTGCAAAATGAATCTCATAGCTGCCATCATCGATCTTCCTTCCCGAGACAACGATTGATATGCAGCCATTTTCCGTAAACTTGACGGCATTGCCTATCAAATTAACTAAGACCTGGCGAAGACGGGCATAGTCACCTAAAACCACATCAGGAATATCGTGCTCGATTTTATATTCCATCTCAAGGCCTTTTTTTGCGGCATTTTCAGCACCAAGACCTATCGATTCCTCTATGCACCTTTGCAAGCGGAAGGGCTGATGCTCCATTTCCATCATCCCTCCCTCGATCTTGGAAATATCAAGAATATCGTTAATAATGTCCAGCAGAGCTTCCCCACTGCTGCGTATGGTTTCTACGTACTCCTTCTGCTCAACCGTAAGCTCCTCGTCCAATAGCAGGCAGGTCATGCCGATCACGGCATTCATCGGGGTACGAATTTCATGGCTCATGTTCGCCAGGAAATCCGATTTTGATTTTGTCGCGACCTCTGCGACTTCCTTGGCCGTTCGAAGCATATCCTCGGCTCGTTTGCGCTTTGTAATATCTTCAACCGTGCCGTCATAGTGCAATCCGTCCTCATCCTGCACTATTCTGGTGTTCATGGAGACCCAAAACGTCGTGCCATCTCTTCGCTGCACCTCAAGTTCGAATCCTTCCAAGTAGCCCTGTTCAATGATTTGCTTTATGGCTCGCTCTCTATCTTTGGGATTGAAATAGAGCTGGTGGCCTATGTCGGTAACGCAAGCGATCATCTCTTCCGGGCTGCTATATCCAAAGAGCCGTGCAAAGGCTGGATTCACACTCTGGTATCTGCCTTCAGGTATGCTCTGGTATAAACCAAGTATCGAGTTTTCAAAGATATTATGATATTTCTCACGGCTTCTTCTGAGTTCTTTCTCAGCAAGTTTGTGCTCAGTGATGTCGCGTATGGATTCAATCACTCCGATGATATTTCCTGATGAGCTATAAAGAGGCGTGGCTTTGCCCCAGATGTAGGAGCCACCCTTTCCGAGAGATGCGACATATGCTTCACCGCTAATGCTATTGCCGTCCCTTCGAAGATTCGAATATTTTGCTTCATTTTCGGGATCTGGATTTAAAGCCAGATCTGCTAAAGTGGGTCGTCTTATCCCATAAATATGCAGTGCATACTCATAATTGCCCTTGCCCAGAATATCGGTGGCCAGGGTTCCGGTCAGCTCTTCCATAGCTTTATTCCAGGCGATTACGGTGCCACTCAGGTCTATGGCCAGGATGGCATCTGGAATGAAGTCTATGATTTCCGCTGGTCGGGCTTTTTCGATATCCGTATTTTTTCCCATCATAATATTCTATCGAATTTATATCATATTTTCTCGACCCGGTTTTCCTATGGATGTTACCAGAATCTTGTCCACTCTGCGTTCATCCATATCCACAACCTCAAAGCGGTAGCCACCCCACTCGAAGTGATCTCCCGCGGTAGGTATCTTCTCCAAATGCGCCATCACAAACCCGCCTAAAGTTATGTATTGACCTTCCTCCTCCTCGGGCAGCCCTTCCGGGTCTACCATCTCTCTGAAGTCATCCACCGGTAGAGAGCCATCCACCAGCCAGGAGCCGTCCTGCCTCTTTACTACTTGCGGCTCTGACAGCTCATCGATGTGCGGTATGTCTCCCACCAGCCCTTCCAGGAGATCTACCAGGGCTACTATTCCCTGCACAGATGCATATTCATCTAAAACTATGGCCAGATGAATTCCGGTCTGCTTGAACCTCTCCAACACCTTTAGAGCCCTCATGCTCTCCGGGACGAAGAGTGACGGCAGGAGAGATGCCTTGAGGTTAACCTTTTGGTCGGCCAGGTTGCAGCTCAGCAGATCCTTGGACTGGACTACCCCCAGGACGTTGTCCAGCTTCTTGCTGCAGACCGGAAACATGGAGTATGCGCCGCCGGCGATCTTTCGAGAAATCTCTGCTGCTGAATCGTCTATGTCCAGCCACACGATCTCGCCTCTGGGAGTCATGATGGAGTTTACTCTCCTATCTCCCAGGGAGAAGACCCTCTCCATAATTTCCTGCTCCTCCTCCTCGATCACACCTGCCGTCGTTCCCTGGTCGATCAGGATACGAATCTCCTCCTCAGTCACAGCAGGCTCGGTGTAGGCCTTCACACCCAGCGCCCTCAGCACCAGATCAGTGCAGAAGCTGAGCAGGACGATTACGGGAGAGACAAGACGAGAGAAGGATGCCAAGGGAGCGGCTGTAAGAGAGGCGAAGCGCTCCGGATTGCTAAGCGCGATTCTCTTGGGCACCAGCTCGCCAATAACCAGACTGAAAAAAGTGATGAGCAGGACAACAGCAAACAACGCCAGGCCGTCGCTGTAAGGGGAAAGGGCCGGAATGGAGCGAATGTAATTTGCCAGCTCATCAGCTATTGTAGAGCCTGCATAGGCCCCTGCCATGGTGGTGATGAGAGTTATGCCGGTCTGCACGGCCGAAAGGAGGCGGTTGGGATTTTCCGCCAGATCCAGGGCCGCCTTTGCACCTGCATGGCCTTCTTCTACCAGAACCCTGAGTCGGGCCTTGCTGGAGGAGACCACAGCCATTTCGGCCATGGAAAACGCACCGTTTGCCAGGAACAGAAGAATAATGACCAGGATTTCAGTGAGCATGGTCGAGTGCCCCCTCTATCCCTTTAGCTGTATTTCCTTCATAAAATCCCCGGCGGCTCATTCTAAAAGGTAAGCTATCTGGAAGTTATTTATAGCTTCGCCGAGAGGAATACAAAGTGAAGACCCTTTATGATCCAGATAGCTCGCCAGCTGGTGCTTAGGCATTCTGTGTGGAGTTGGTCGAATTTTGGATGCAACTCAAACACTTATTACCTTTTTGGACGGTAACGTTAATTACTGATCCCACTGCCACGTCTCCCGACTTATCGCAACTGGGACAATTGGCTATGACGCCCACCTCTGAGGCATTTGCAGACAACTGGCTCTCGTTTGCCTGAGCTATGGCACCGATATGACCTCCTCGTTTCCTGGCCGCAGCCATATCCACCAATTGCAATGTGGTTACAAATGCTGCTTGCCTGGAGACTGCATAATCAATGAATTTCTTGTAAGCATCAAGGTAATCGCCGCTGCCTGAGACCTGGTTGCTGAAGATAACCACCATGGGATCTCCGTTTTCTGAGCATTCATTGAACTTTTTCACGAGGAGATCATACCACTGGGAACCGCCTAGCTTTTTCTCCTCCTTTAGGTACCGATCCGAGAGATACACACGCTCATCGTTGATTAGATAGGTGCTCACAGGAACTGCGTATAGGTTATAGCCCTCGATGGCATAGGGCCAGGTGGCGTTCTCATGTCCGGGGCGATAGACGACTCCCGCCTGGAATCCGGCATCATAGATCATCCCCAGCGTCTCCAGAATCCTAAATGTCTCCTCGTTCTGATCAAATGCTTGGGGACGGAAGCCTTTTATGGCCATGTGCTCGCCTCCACAGACGTAACAGCTATAAAGCTTATCCCTGGCAGCGGTCAATAATTTCTCTTGATCGGAGGCGGAAAGACTGGAGAGCCTCTCGTCGGTTCTATTGCCATAAAGAGCAAGTTCATGGTTCTTCATGGTACCCTGATAGGTTACTCCCAGCCTGTCCGCCCGGACCATATCCTCTGTTACATAAATCGTAGCACCCAGACCTTTGGGATCGATCTGATTAGTGAGGTAGATCAAGGCGTCTTCTGCCATCTTTATTTGCTCAGAAGTTGATGCAGGACCTATATCTGCATCTATCATCAAATTAACAACGACGATGCTCTCTTTAGATAGCGCTAATCCGATCGAAACTAGCAGAAAAATGCCGATGAGGCATCCCATTGTGGCCATTTTTTTCTTATATGACATTTATATATCACCCAAATTCTCTTGGAATCAATGGATGCGTGTATTCATAGATAATATGTCTATATGGTTATTATAGATAGCGGTCAATACTTTTTATAATTTCATAAATAAGAAAAAATAAATGCTAATAATCTCGTAAACCAGAATACGACAGCGAAGTTATTTATTATGACTTTTTAAAGTAAAATAAAGCCAAAATTTAATTGATAGTAAAGTATAAATATTGATCGAGTGCATTTATCATCTCAGGTGATGGAGAATATGTCCTCATATCGAAGAACGATTGTTTTTGCCATTTTAACAAGCTTGTTATTCATTTTGGCAAATGGAATGACAACTGCAGAACCTCCACAGACGGTTGACAGTTGTCCCTTCTCTAATAAGAATATAGCTCCAGGTGATACCATTGTAGTCTCGGGTCCTGCGCCTGATACGACACAAACCTTGCTCGGAATCACCTGGAAATATAAATGGATTACGAAGGATAGTAATGGGGCTGTCGTGGATTCAACCCAGGAGATTGAAGGGGAAACCGGGCGCACATATCAGTATACTGTCCCCCAGACCGGTTATGCCGAGTGGTATTCCGTAGAATTGCTTGTCACCGCAGTGCAGGCAGATACATGTATCAATCAGGCATGCACGAAGTTCAGAGTGATGAAGCCAAACGATTGCTCAATGCAGTCAACACCTGCCGCGACCATCATCTGCACGGAAGACGCCACAAGTTATACCTATAGCACGGGCAGCATCCCTCCAGAGGTCCGGCAGCGCTGGTGGATCTTCCCAGAGGCTGAATTCCCCGGTGCGGAGCATGTTACCTGGGGCGGATATGGCAATTATAAAGTGCCTGGTCCCGATACGAACTCGATTACCACTAGCTGGCAAAATAAGCCAACAGGAAAATATATAGTATTCACAGGATATTACCCCAAGACGGGGAACGACAAGTCTCCCCTGGGCTCATGCCAGATGGAGATAACAGTTGTTGCCAAGCCGACGAATACGATTACGGAGGCCTTCTGAGAATAATTGTGGCAAAGGAAAATGAAAGGCACCCTTCTTGATGGGGGCCTTCCATTTTTAAAAGCAAAGGGGTAACAACAATCTTCCGACTCAAGCGGAACCCTTGGTTTCTTGGTGGGCAGTCATTAATCATATTAATGTGGGCAAAAATTTTGCCAGGAGCGGATGACTAAATGCTGCGGTTGCACCTCATAGATATTCGAAAAAGAATTAAATTTACGCTATTTGTATTGACTTTACTATTAATATTTATAAATTTATTTAATGGTGTAGTTGCTGCAGATTGGCCGGACTGCAAATTTCAATGCCGGGCAGGAGACGTAAGTGTGCTTGAGGTCTACCTGGGAGATGGCTACGGCAATCACCTGCAAAACTGTACATTTGGCAGTCCTGTGACCGCCCATCTTTGGATCAGAGTAAATAATAATGCGAATTCCGAAAGAAGGGCTATGATATTGCTTGCCGATATTTATATAAACGATTTGCTCGTGCGTTCTCTCTGGGCGGAAGAGGGAGCATATGTTCTTGATGTCGTTCCTCCCGGCACATCACTATTTGACATCTATAGTTTTTCCTATGTATGCAGCCAGTCGATTGAGCTTAAGAATTTTGTACTAAGTTGGGATACAAATGGTAATACCAATAAAAAATGTGCAGAAAGGACCACGCAATGCTATCGAGCCTCAACCATAAATGCTTGGATACCTTTGAACCCACCCAATGTTCAAATCCTGGGTGATAACATAACCTGCATAGCCAATCCTTCCATCTACGTCCCCCAGATAACAGGTCAATTCATTCCAAGATATCAAGCGAGCTGGAGTATCGACGGATCCGAGATCCCACAGATATCCTCTAATAATAGCATTGATGTAAACTGGGAGCTCTTTGGAGAGGGCAATCACCTATTGCAGCTGACGATAAATTTCATCGACGAATTTGGACAAGTATGGTATATCGATCACAGCCAGATGAACGTCCTGGTGGTCGATGTTCCCCGCGCCGACATTAAATCAGTCTGAATACCATTTCAAAGGATGGATCTCAATATGCCCATACGTGTCTCCTCCCAAAAAAGAAATCATATTGCTGCAATATTAATAATAATATTTCTTGTCGTTATTTCATCAGGTGAGTGCAAGCAGTATGAGGCAGGAAAAAGCTATACTTTTATTGGTCCAACACCGCCTGTTGGCGAGATCTATAGTTATCTGTGGACTGCAACGGATGGTTTCCCTACGACCTCTCGTGATGTCTCCTTCCAGTGGACGGCTCCGCTGGTGACTGAGCCTACAAAGGTGATAATCAGCCTTTTGATAAGTAGCGGCGCAGTGGGATGTACCAGCCAGAATGAGACGGAGATTCTCGTCCTCCCTTCACCGGAGCTTAGCTGCGCATTTATTGCAGATACGCCTGTCTGCGCAAAATCTACGGGAAACAATGCATCGGTAACAAACCCCACACCAGGCGCGACTTATGTCTGGTCGATCCGCGAAAGCCCGGGTGCTTCTATAACTGCCGATCCTGCAGACAGCACCAAGGCTTTATGGTCTGCAGGGACAGGCACCTGGGCCACAATCGTTGTCAATGCCACTAGGGATGGGTATTCCAGCAATTGCAGCAAGACGGTCACGATCCAGAAATGCACAGAGCTTGGCGTCACAGTTGCAAATATGGTGATATGCCCGGGCGACACCGCCACCTTAACTGCAATAGTAAGCGGCTGCACTGTAACTTCATACCAGTGGTATACCGGTGATTCGCCCTCTGGTGAAATGATCCCCGATACAGACTCACCAACTTATCAGACCACCAATGAGGGATCTTATACTTGTGAGGTCACATGCGATGATGGGAGAAAATCCTACGGTTTTGGATCTGTTTCCTTTAAGGAATGCGAGCCCGCTGTAGGGTCCATTTCTGGTACGAAGTTCGAAGACAAAAATGGCAACAGTGAATGGGATACAAACGAGCCGGGCCTGGGTGGATGGATAATCAATCTGAATAGCCAAGATGGTGAGGTAGTTAAGACTGCGACAACATCTGCCGATCAAGCCACATTAGGCTCTTACAGAATTGACAGCATATTGCCCGGTACCTACATTCTGGTGGAGGTATCATCTTTCTCGTCAGACTGGACTCAGACCTATCCCGTGGGCAATATTTACACGGTAGAAGTCTCAGATACCGGCGTGGTCACCGTGACCAAGTCTGACCAGACTGCAGTACCATCTACTAATGCAGATTTTGGAAACAATTTTACGCAATCGGGCGAACTAGAGATCACGAAGACGACTCCAGACGTGACTTTAATCCCGAATATGGAAACCGCATTCACCATCACAGTAACGAATATTGGAAAAACAGAAATCCACGATATCAGCATTGTTGACGAGCTAAGTCCAATACTGGAATTTATTCCCTATGCATATTCTGGAAATACATTAATCCAGCACACCATTGAAGGCAGCAATCTGAACTTTGATCTGAGCCCTCTCGGCTCTCTGCAACCAGGAGATTCCTGGACAATCACTTACAATGTTAAATTGAGTCCAGATGCCTGCAGCGCAGCTTCGAGTTCAACCACCTTGCCTCCCGTCATAAATGCCGTGGAGACAAAGCTGAACGTCATGGCGGCAGGAAGCGACCCTGTCAACATACAGCAGATAATTGAAGCCCTCTCCAGGAATAAGACCAAACTGGAGGCCAAGCTGCAAAGCATCAAGAAGGAGCTTGGCACATTCGATAAGGCCAACGCAACTATGGAATCAGGCACAAAGAGCATTGCTGGGACGAACTACACACGGAGCAACTACACGAATATTTCGACAGGGGACACCCTGAACGAGCTGCTTAATGCCACAGGATTCCTGGTATCGTCTGAGTACACAAGGCCCGCTAAATACGACCTTCTGACCACGACATACGGTAGGAATGGCGAGGTGCTCTCGGACTTCTATACCTTCTCGCCGACCAAGGAGACTCTAAAAATAGAGTATAACAAACCGGAAAAAGGCTATAAAACCTACACAGTAAGGTACTATGCCACTGGAGACACACTGATTATTTCGGTCGACTTCTATGGCAACGTAGTGAGCAGAGAATATAGAAAGACTCCAGGAATGGCGGCACCGAAATATCTCACGAATTGCGCCACAGCATATGGCAACGTGGGTGAACAACAAGAACCCGTAGAGAGCAATAGAGCATGCGTTGATGTGGGATGGAAATGCGAGAGCGCCGTAGGATCCATCTCTGGCACGAAGTTCGAAGACAAAAATGGTAACAACGAATGGGATACAAACGAACCGGGCATAGGTGAGTGGATGATCAATCTGAAGAGACAAGATGGTGAGATAGTTGGGACTGCGATAACATCCACAAGTCCTGCGGCTTTAGGCTCTTACATCATTAACAGCATCTCTCCCGGAACCTACACGCTGGAGGAGATGCCATCTCTTTCCTCAGACTGGACTCAGACCTATCCCTTGGGCAATATTTACCTGGTTGTGGTTTCTGAAACAGGCCAGGTCGCAGTGACTAAGTCTGACCAGACCGATGTTCAATCGACTCAGGTAAACTTCGGAAACAAGTTTACGCAATCTGGTGAACTGGAGATCACGAAGACGACACCCACCGAAATTTTAAATCCGAATACGCAGGCCACTTTCATCATTGCTGTGAAGAATACGGGAATAATAGAAATCCATGATATTCGCATCGTTGACGAGCTAAGTCCGATGCTGGAATTTATTCCCTATGCATATTCTGGTGATATCCTAATCCAGCACACCATTGAAGGCAGCAATCTGAACTTTGATCTGGGCCCTCTCGGCTCTCTGCAGCCCGGGGATTCCTGGACAATCACTTACAATGTTAAATTGAGTCCAGAAGCCTGCAGCGCAGCTTCGAGCATAGCCGCCTCGCCCCCAGTCATGCCTTCGGAGGAGAAAGAGCTGAAAGTCATGGCCGCAGGAAGCGACCCTGCCAACATACAGGAGATGATTGAAGCCCTCTCCAGGAATAAGACCAAACTGGAGGCCAAGCTGGAAAGCATCAGGAAGCAGCGGGACACATTCGATAAGGCCAACGCAACTGTGGAATCAGGCACAAAGAGCATTGCTGGGACTAACTACACCCTTAACAACTATACGAATATCTCGACCGGGGAGACTCTGAGCGAGGTGCTTAATGCCACAGCCGAATTCCTGGTATCGTCTGAATACACCCGGCCAGCCAAGTACGACCTCCTGACCACGATATACGGTACGAAAGG
>JALNZQ010000236.1 GCA_023229165.1 Methanothrix sp. | reverse complement strand
AGCAGAAATTGCCTCTCTTCATGTAATAACTCCTTCTTTTTGTCATGAATTCTTGGCGATAGATGCAGAAATCTCATAATTTATGCCTCAGCTCAGCCGATTATAGTAGTAAGATAGCCTGCAAAAATATTTTAATCTTTTTCCAGAATTCCGGAAAGAGGGACGGACCAGAACTTATGCTGAAAATATAAGCTCGGTGGGAAGGTGTTTAAGGCAAAAGAACACAGGAATAATTTAACATAGTAGTAGAAGGCAATAAAAATGAGGAGATGGATTTTATTATTCGTGGCGCTGGCGCTCTTATTGCCACCTGTGCCGGCTCTTTTTGATGAAGCCAAAGGCATAGTCACATACGTAACTGATGGAGACACCATAACTGTAGAGGGCGTAGGAGTTGTCCGGCTGGCTGACGTCGACAGCCCTGAGCTTGCAGAAACAGGCGGACCGGAAGCGAAAGAATATACCAGAAAGCAGCTTTTGGGGAAGCTGGTTTTTCTTGATCTGGATAATATAACCGGACTGGATCGATATGGACGCAAGGTCTGTATTGTCTCTATGGTCAATGACGATGGTTCCGTCGGAGAGAACTTCAATTGCATGCTTGTGGACGCGGGACATGCGACGGTAGAAGATGTCAAAGACAACGAATTTGACCCACGAGAATGGTGGGAAACTACAGGACTGAATACGGATCCCATTGCCGATAAGAAGTTTGTAGGCTCAACAGAGTCAGACAAATACCACTATCCGGAATGCCGCTGGGCCAAAAAAATCAGTCCCAATAACGAAATATGGTTCTCCAGCTCTGATGATGCGAAAAGCAATGGCTATGTGCCCTGCAAAGTTTGCCACCCGACATGATCCGATGGCAAATCCTTAATTATCAGGCGGATAAGAAATTAGCGGTGAAAAACATGTCAAGATACCATAAGCTTGTGCTCTTATTCCTTGCAGTATCGATTCTCTCGATATCGGCTCTGGCTGAGAGCAATTACACTGTGAACCTCACGGCGAATAAGTTTCTGGGCAACTATCTGGTAAATCAGAGCGGCTTTGCTCTTTATTACTTCTCAGATGATGGCAGCGCAAGTGGCGCTAGCACCTGTTATGACGATTGCGCTTCCAAGTGGCCGCCCTTTTATGCCGAAACAATAACCGTGCCGGACAGTCTGAATAGCGCTGACTTTGCCGCCATAACCAGAACCGATGGATCAAAGCAGACTACATTCAAGGGCTGGCCGCTCTACTTCTCTACCAGGGACCAGGCCGCAGGAGATGTCTATGGAAACGGAAAGGAAGATAATCGCTGGCATGTAGTTGACCCTCAGGACCAGTCTCAGCTTTTCTAAAGTTCCAATAAAAAGGAAAGGATGGACAGTTTGAAGCCATAGACAAAAGCTGCCATCCTTTTGCTCACATCTTTAATACTTTCTGGACTCCACCAAAGCGTGGATGGAAATCTAGTTATTCCTGCTTCGAATATGTTTTATTGTGAGAGTACGAAAGTCCTTTTTCTTTCTCCTGGAAAGTGCCCCCTACGGCAGCGAGAAAGCATTCGGCCTGCTCAATGCCGCAGCGGTGAGCAGCAAGATGGATGTAGCCGTGGGCCTTTACGGGGACGGCGTCTACCTGGCCCTGGCCGGTCAGGACAGCAGAGCTTTGGGGCTGCCCAATCACTCCGATATCCTTTACGCCTATCCGGAGATGAGGATCTTGGCCCATGAACGATCCCTGGCGGATCGGGGCCTTATGAGCGCTGGTCTGGTGGAGAGGGTAGAGCTAATGGACGAGGAGAAGTTCTTGGAGGAGATGCTGGAATCGGATGGCATTATACTATTATGAGAGTATTTCTTTTAACAAAAACGCCACAAAGCGAGCGCACAAGACTGTGCCTGCGACTTGTGGCCAAATCTCCGGACGCGTTGGTCTATCTGGCAGGGGATGGAGTCTACAATCTGCTGGACAAAGCTGAGGCCGGAAAAGCCAGTCAGTCCGTCCGGACCGCCCAGGCCGGCAGGGAAGATGACGGCCGGGATTTGGCGGCACTCGTGCCCAGGCATAGAATCATGGCCTGCCGAGAAGACCTGGAGGCAAGAAGCGTCTCTGCTGATGGAAAGGCAACAGTGCCCGCCGATTTCTATGAGAATCTGGTGGATGACATGATGAGAGAAGGTAACCGGATCTTTACCTTTTAGCCTTTTTGGGACCCGCGTTCCAATGGCTAACCTCAGGTTATTATAATTCTCTGTGAACTGTGGTGGCGGAATGGTAGTCAGCCTCTGGTTAACGGCTGACGATACTACGATCACCACAGGCACTCACCACAGGCACTCACCACAGGCACTAGAAGTGCATGAAGGACTACACAGAGTATTTTCGGATCAGCCCTTTATCAGGCCCTCGTCGCAGAACACCTTCCTTGCCTCCTCAAACGACAGGTCGGAAGGGGGAATGATGATATCCGAGGGTAAGATCTCGACCGGATCAAGGGGCTCGGCCAGCTCTTTAACAGTGGAAATCAAATTGGCCAGATCCCTAGCATACTCTTTCTTGTTGCCCTGGGAGACATGATTTACAATTTTGTTGTCTATCTTGTTTACCCGATCCACCAGATTGTCGTCCAGCCGAAACTGCCCGTCACCTAAAATCCTGATGATCATTTCTTCATCTCCTCCTTCATTTTGGCCAGCATATCATTGACGCTGCTGCTCGCTTTTGCTTTGGCCAGCTCCCGTTCCAGGTCGTCGCTACCGGAGTAATCGGTTAATGTTCCCGACTCGAGAAGCTCGTCTAAGGCTGCCGAGCGGGCTTTCATGTTCTCCGTCTTCTCCTCTGCCCTCTGCACGGCCATGCCCACATCAGCCATCTCTTCACTGATGCCTGTCACGGACTCGGTGATCTTTACCTGTGCATCTGCCGCAGAATACTGGGCTTTTATGGTCTCCTTCTTGGTGCGGAAGGACTCCACCTTGGTGGCCAGGCGGCTCTCGGCGTCCATGAGCTTCTGCTGCTGCTCTTGCAGGTCGGCGATCTGCTGGTCCAGCGTTGCCGACTGCGCCTGCAGGGAGGCCTTATTCTCCAGAGCCCTTCGAGCCAGATCCTCGCGGCCCGCCTGCAATGCCTCTTTGGCCTGGCCGTCCAGCTTGTCCAGGCCCATCTGCAACTTGGCCTTTTGCAGCTCGAGCCTCTTCTTGGAGGTGGTGACCTCGGCTACGCCCCTTTTGACATTTTGCAGGAGAGCAAGCTGCTTTTCATAGGACACATCCAGGGTCTCCCTGGGATCCTCGATCTTATCCATGATCTTATTCATCTTTGCCTGCACAACGGTGCTCATACGATCCAAGAAACCCATATCACACTCTCCTTTAGGCTTTGTGTTCGATAAGTTCGATAATATGCAAGTTGCAGAATAGCTGAATGTCTCCAAACTATTTATAGTCTGCTCGGAAGCTGGGAGGAAAGAGATTGTTAGGACCGAAAAATATGAAAGATCATTAATCCTCGATTCCTCGGGCAGCCTTCCGGAGTGCGGCCAGACCTGCTATACCGTATGCCTTTTTAAGCAAGACGGCCAAATTATCCCGGCCAATTGAGATATGGTCATCTCCAAGTATTTTTAGGACTGCATTCTCTACCGACGGACTCCTGGGATTGATCTCCAGCAAATCAAGCTCGCTTCCCTTTTGCCAGAAGCAATCCAGGCATTCTTCCAGAGGCCTGGCCTTATCCTCGATAAAGGAAATGGAAACAGGTACGGAGCCGGAATGATTCTTGGACTCTTCTTCAGCCCCGTCAGAGCGGAAACTACGCAGGGCCTAGACTATCTCCTCCCTGGATTTGCCTCGAAGCTTGAAGATAAGAAAAGGATCACGATCGAACTGCTCCGCTAAGAGATAATAGACCGCAGCTATGTGCTTGCAGGGGTTGGACCAATCGGGACAGGAGCAATCCGTTTTCAGATCCGCACACTTCTCAGGAAAAAGAGATATGCCGCAGTCGGAAAATGCTTCCTCGATTGTTTGCGGCATCTCTCCGGTGATGGCCGTTCGGAATTGAATCGGCAAAGGGACGTTCTTGAGCCTGCGGCCCCGCCGGGCGGGCAGGAGGCTGACCCCATCCAGGCTGCTATGCACAGTAGCGTTCACCGCGCTATTCACGAAACTGTGGACCATGCAGGAAGGGGGTAGACATCGCTGCTTTCTCGAGTGGCAGGGAAGGCAATGGCGACAGGCCGCGACAACTGGGCGGCAGGGATCGGCTGAAGATATTGAGGCCACCTTGATCCGGTTCGTCGATCACCGCCTTCCAGAAGGCTCTGCTTTTTTGGACG
>JALNZQ010000235.1 GCA_023229165.1 Methanothrix sp. | reverse complement strand
CCACTCTATCTACGGCGGCGGCGGCCCCGGTGTATTCAACGGCAACCACGTGGTAACCAGGCACTCCAGAGGATTTGCCATACCCTGCGTGGCTGCAGCAGTAGCACTGGATGCCGGTACCCAGATGTTCACACCTGAGATGACATCTGGACTGGTCGGTGCCATATACGGCGAGATCAAGGAATTCCGTGAGCCGATCGTATCGGTTGCGGAGGCTGTGTAAAGGCGGAAGAAATGGTCACAGAATCAGACACGGAATCGATACAGGTAGAAATAGTCCCTAGCAGGTTTCTTATGCCGGCATCGGCTCAAAGGCTGCTAAACGAGATCTATGGGAATGGTGGCCTTATCAGGATAATGATCCATGGCCCCAATCTTCCTAGAAGCGTGCCCTATGGCCCCGGCAGGGGTGCCCCTATCGAGGAGAATAGAGACCTTCTTATCGAGGTGGGCGGGCAGGCATTTGAGCTATGCGTCAAAGTTGGGAGGATCAGGCTCGAACTGGAGAGCGCAAAATACTTCGACGGGCTGAAAGCGGCGTGTGAGCGAGCGCTGCCCATATCCTTCCAGATCAGGCGTGGCAAGTTCTTCCACACCCGGCAAACCATAACGGACTATGCCAAGTTTGGCAAGGTGGAGGACACACGCATCCTGGGACTGATCGATCCAAGGGCCAAGAAAGATCGGATGGCCATATTGTCTGAAGAAAAAGTGACTATTCACGATGAGGAGAGATAAAATATGGCATACAAACCACAATTCTATCCCGGAAGCACCTCTGTTGGCATCAACAGAAGGAAGCACATGTCCGGCAACCTCGAGAAGCTCAGAGATATTCCTGAGGCAGATGTCACGGCGATCATGGGCCACAGGGCACCCGGCGCCGATTACTCAAGCACTCACCCACCCCTCAAAGAGATGGGCGAGCCCGACTGCCCAGTAAGGCAGATCGTTGCACCCACCGCTGGTGCAGCCGCTGGTGACCGTGTAAGGTACTCCCAGTGGACCGATTCTATGTATTTCGCCCCCTCTACTCCATACTGGAGATCATATTGGGGAGCCATCAACTGTAAGGGCTGCGACCCAGGCACCCTGTCCGGCAGACAGATCATCGAGGCCAGGGAGAGGGATATCGAGGCCTACACCAAGACTCAGTACGATAGCGAGATGACCGATGTCGCACTCTGTTCCATGAGGGGCTGCACTGTGCACGGCCACTCATTGAGGCTGGAAGAGAACGGCATGCAGTTCGATATGCTGGCCAGGACCGAGATGGGCAAGGACGGAAACGTCTATGCAGTCAAGGATCAGGTCGGTATTCCCTTGGATAAGAAGGTCAACCTGGGCAAGCCCATGACCGAGGCCGAGGCCAAGAAGAGAACCACTATCTTCAGGGCAGACGGCGTTCCCATGTGCGGAGCAGTCGGTGCCAGGAAGTACGACGAGGCAGTCGAAGCTCTGCACCATATGTGGGAGCTGCGCAGCAAGTGGGGATTCAGGCCGGAGTAAATGGGGTGATACAAATGGCAGTTAAACACACCAAAAAACTATTCATTAAGGCTCTTAACAAGAAGTTCGGAAAGGATTTCGACCTCGCAGGCCAGAAGGTAGAGTATAAGAGACTTGGCATCGAGCAGAACGCCCGTAAGAGAGAGTTCATGGAGTACGCTAAGAAGGTCGAGGGCAAGCGCGGCATGACCGGCTACAACCCCTACGTCCACGCTGGCGGCATCCCCATGGGACAGAGGCAGCTCGTACCTTACAAGCTTTCCGGAACTGAGTATGTTGTAGAGGGCGACGATCTGCACTTCGTCAACAATCCAGCCATTCAGCAGATGTGGGATGATGTCAGGAGGACCATTGTAGTAGGTCTGGACATGGCCCACGAGGTTCTGCAGAAGAGGCTCGGCAAGGAAGTCACACCCGAGACCATCAACAACTACCTCGAGATCCTCAACCACGCCATGCCCGGCGCAGCCGTGGTTCAGGAGCACATGGTAGAGACTCACCCCGGCCTCGTAGATGACTGCAACGTTCGCGTTTTCACCGGCGACGATGCCCTGGCAGACGAAATTGATGACCAGTACCTGATCGACATCAACAAGATGTTCCCAGCCGAGCAGGCCGAGGCCCTCAAGGCCGCTATCGGCAAGACTAGCTGGCAGGCCATCCATGTTCCAACTATCGTCGTCAGGTCCTGCGACGGCGGCACCACCTCCAGGTGGAGCGCCATGCAGCTATGTATGACCTTCATCGACGCCTACAACATGTGCGCCGGTGAGGCCGCTGTGGCTGATCTGGCCTACGCCGCCAAGCACGCTGCAGTTCTGCAGATGTCCGAGATGCTGCCCGCAAGGCGCGCACGCGGACCCAACAACCCCGGCGGTCTGTCCTTCGGCTTCCTGGCCGATATGGTCCAGACTTCCCGTGTGGCCGCAGCCGATCCAGTGAAGGTATCCCTGAACGTAGTCGCCGCAGGCGCTGCGCTCTACGACCAGATCTGGCTGGGCAGCTACATGTCCGGTGGTGTCGGATTCACCCAGTACGCCACTGCAGCCTACACCAACGATATCCTGGACGACTTCTGCTACTACGGCGTCGACTTTGCCGCCGATAAGTTCGGAGGATTCGCCAAGGCACCCAAGACCCTGGATCTTGCCAAGGAGCTGGCCACTGAGGTCAACGCCTACGGCATGGAGCAGTACGAGTTGTTCCCGACAGTTCTCGAGGATCACTTCGGTGGATCCCAGAGAGCATCCGTTCTGGCAGCCGCATCCGCTATCACCTCCGCCATCGCCTCTGGCCACAGCCAGGTAGGCCTTGCCGGCTGGTACCTGTCTATGCTCCTGCACAAGGAAGGCTGGGGACGCCTGGGCTTCTTCGGCTACGACCTGCAGGATCAATGCGGTCCAACCAACGTATTCTCCTACCAGTCCGACGAGGGCGCACCACTCGAGCTGAGGGGAGCTAACTACCCCAACTACGCAATGAACGTAGGTCACCAGGGCGAGTACGCAGGCATCTCCAGCGCCGCACACGCCGGCCGCATGGATGCTTTCGCATGCAACCCATTGATCAAGGTAACCTTCGCCAACCCCGGCATGGTATTCGACTGGGCTGATATCCGCGCTTGCTTCGGCAAGGGTGGCGCCCGCGAGTTCCGTGCTGCAGGCGAAAGATCCCTGGTCATGCCCGCAGTGTAGGCCAAAAGCCTACAACTTTTTTCCTTTTTTTGCCTGTTTTTTCGATATTTCTATTGCCTAGCGCTCGTAGCCTAATCCTAATTGAAAAATCGGGAGCCGAGTAGCCCCCATGATTTTGGATTGCAGATTTAGTACACCATTGCAGTCCGCTCACTCGAAGGCAACTGCGGCTTGTCATCAGCTCAGGGTCATGATGCCCTCGCCGTAGGCCACATTGTGTTTGAGGCTGATATCGGGGTTGTCGGATAGCGCCCAGATTATGGATATCGCCTGGCCGGGCGAGAAAGCCTTGTCGGACCTGTCTCCTGTGTCCAGCTTTCTCTTCAGTTCGATGACAGTGCGACCGGCTCCTTTGCTGCCGCCAAATTCCAGGATGTCGTTTGTGCCTCCCAGCAATGTATCATCGACGTGCGGGCCGTAGTTGCCGGTGCAATACTCATCTCGTACTGTCGCTTTGCTTCCATTTACCGAAGCCAGGATTATGTCTGCGTTCTTCATCCACTCCAGGGGCTCAAAGCCAATGGCCAGCCATCCTTCTGTGCTGCCGTTCAGGGCCAGATAGAGATATTCCTGATCGTTCTTCCAGGAGACCTCCATATCCCCACCGCTGTACCCATGCCTGGTAGGGCTTTGCAGGAGCATGCTGCGAGAGTATTCGCTCGCTCCAACTATTCCATCAGCTTTCCACACCTCTGTGGCCGCCTTCTCCGCCACGACCGGAGCTTCTTTAGGCTGAATGCAGCCGGAGGAAAAGAGCAGCAGACCTAACAATAAAGCAACAAGAATTTGCTTCATACTGGTTATGTTGGTCTGCTGAATATATCAGATTATCTAATTAAATCTCAATTCGAGGCCAGCTTTCGCACCAGCGGCATGATGGCCGGCCTGGTGCCGCCCTTAGCAGGCGTAGCCGGCTTGTCTGAAAGGCCCATCTCCAGGCCCAGGGATCCCATCATCTCCTGGTTGAAGCGATCCGCAATCTCATCGAAGATCCTCTGATAGGCTTTGCAATGGGGATCGACGCCCTTTATCTCGCCGTTGGTGGGCGCTATGGCGTTGTAGGGGCAGCCTCCCCGGCAGTAGCGAATGTGCTTGCAGCCTTTACATTCTTTGTCTACATGCTCCTTAAAGGCGCGCATGCGTACTCCCGCAGGCGACTG
>JALNZQ010000234.1 GCA_023229165.1 Methanothrix sp. | reverse complement strand
GTGGGAAAGAGCGGCCTTGATAACGAATGCCTTCTAGCCGGTGCCAAGAAATTTATTATAAAACCATTCAAGATAAAAGATCTAATGAGCTCGATCAACTCACTGGTGGCAAAATGAAAGGAATTGAATCGGTAATGGGATATCAGGAAGAAATAATTGAAGCAATACCGAGCACCATTATAGTCGTAAATAGGAGCATGGAGGTACTCTATGTCAATAAGAATTACTATGTCAAATCCATTCCGAAACGGGAGCGGGATGTCTTAGGAGTGAGACTGTCCCGAGTAATTCCGTCCATGCTCATAGAAAAAACCGGAATTATAGATAAAATTAGAGAGGTGTTCCTCACAGGTGTTCCCTTTGATGGAGATCAGATCAGATATCCAGGCGGCATGTTCTATTTCTATAAAATATATCCCTTAAAGGAGGATGAGGAGTACATAAGCAAGGTTGTAATCTTCATGGAGAACATCACCGAGCTTACCCGGCTGGAAGAGGAGCTTCGCGAGTCTTATGTCAAGCTGGAGAATGCTTTTGCCGAGCTGAAAGAGAATGACGAAATTAAATCGGAGTTCATCTCCACCGCCTCTCACGAGCTAAGAACTCCGATAACTGTAATCAACAGCTATGTTGAGATGTTCGAAGGGGGAATGCTCGGCGAACTTAGCGGCATTCAGCGGGAAAAGGTGGCAATCATAAGGTCGCAGATAGAGCATATGATTCGACTGGTCGAAGATATGCTAGACGTATCTCGATTGGAGTCAAAGGCTCTCAAGATTAATAAATATCTTATCCGGGTCGATGATATTGCCAGAAAAGCTCTCGATGATCTGAGCCGTCTGGCAGGGCTAAAGGAGCAGTCCGTATCTTTGACCGTTGTGGGCGCACTCACGGAGGTGGAAGGTGATGACCGGAGGATCAAGCAGGTCTTTAATAACCTTCTTACTAACGCCATCAAATATACTCCCAAAAAAGGAAAAATAGATGTAATAATTACCGACGAGCCGGAGGAAGTCTGTGTATCGATAATTGATAATGGTATTGGTGTTGCCAAGAAGGATCAACATAGGATCTTTGAAAAATTCTATACGGGCAGCGGCAGCTCGCTGACCAGGGAATCTGGTCGTATGGGACTTGGCCTGGCCATAGCTAAGGGAATAATTGAGGCCCATGAAGGTCGCATCTGGGTGACGAGCGAGATTGGCATGGGAAGCACCTTCATCTTCACATTGCCCAAAAAGTTATGATTAAAAATATTCTCACCTGGCTAAAGATAGCGCCTGCAGTTGTGCCGACGACTGAACCTCTAAATAGTCATGTAAGCCGCAATTTGACGAAAGGCTCCAGCTACCTGGTCAAGGAGCTGAAGGCAGAGTTTAGCTTCGAGCTATTTGTTTCTTTGGTAAAGGGAAGGTGCAATGATTGTGATTATCTCGATTCTTTCCCCTGCGAGAGCATCGGTTGTGAAAGATGCAAGTTGCCCTGCACCTGCAAAGTATGCAAGCATTCTAGGGCCCAGGGATTATGCTTCACTATGCATTCGCCTCAGGATATCCGTCTGAGGTACGCTTTGCAGACCACTCCCATTTTCTGGATAAGCAATCATGGGCCCCAGAGCATCAACCCAATAGCTCTTGAGGTAATCGCTGATATTACCATCAAGTTTTTAAAGCAAAGCAAAAACCCGGTAATTCTTCTTGACGGAATAGAGCATTTGATATTCGAAAATGGCTCAGCGCCCGTATTGAGGCTTCTGAGAGATATACAGGAATGGATAATATTGCAAAGGGCCATTCTAATCTTGCCTGTAAATTCTGAGGCTATCGAGAAGAAAGAACTGGCATTGATGGAACGAAACATGAACGAGCTAAGGCAAAACTCGAATGATGACTGAAGCTAGCGCGCAAGTGGACGAAAATATTCTTATAGTTTATACTGGTATATGTAAGTGGAGTAATTCTTAATCATGAAGACATCGGTCGAGAATGTCGCGGACCTCTGCGAATTCCAGGAGGATAATTGCAAAAAATTTGTTGATAAGATCATCAAGGCTAATCGAGAAATTTTTATGATGTCTTTCCTTCTTAAGAAACAAATGTGCGGTTATGATCTTATAAAGGATATATTCTCAAAGTGCGATGTTTTTCTCAGCCAAGGAACGGTTTATCCCGTTTTATATACTCTCGAGGATGAGGGTTTGCTCCATGCCGAATACAGCAAGGGTGATATGAGAAGCAAAAAATATAGCCTTACACTCAATGGCAGAGAGATCGCCGAAAAAGATGTTGAGGATTTTGTTAAAGCCCTGGAGCAGGTATCTTTATTACTCAAGAGATGAGCTTGATGCTGAAGAACACTATCAACGGGCTGGATAAAATTCTTTTTGATGAAATCCCGAAGGGTTCAGTGATCCTTGTGACCGGCGCAGAAGGTACTCTGAAATCTGGCCTGGTATTCAGCATGATGACAAATTATATAGCGGCCAATGATGAGCATGGCCTCTATGTCACTTTAGAGCAAAATGTTGAGAGCCACCTAAGAAATATGAATAGTCTGGGGATTAAAGAAGAGGGTGGTTTGCATATATTCGATTACCGGGATATGCGGCTGGAGTGGATGGACAGTGAACTGGATCTCATCAAGACGACCGAGGAAGTTATAGATTCTTACAAAGAAAAATATGACAACCTAACGCTATTTGCGCTTGATTCTCTCAATGCCCTCTATTCCATCTCTGAGCATGGCAATATGAGGAATAAGATTTATAATTTCTTTTCGCGTCTTCGAGATGAAGAGCTTACCTCTTTTTTAATTATGGAATCTGCCCAGTCGAGAATCTCAGGACAATTCTCTCAATTCCATCAAATAGAGCACTTCCTGGCGGACGGAACAATTGAACTCGGCATGATTGAGGGGAAAGGCGGAGTGAAGAGATATATTCAGATCTTGAAGATGAGAGCCACCAAACACGCGATGGAAAAGCATCAGCTTACCATTGGTGATAATGGGATTAATATTCTTGGACCCATATATTAAATATTTCTAACGTTTCTCTTGGCGAGCTTCGCGAGATGTCAGATAATGAACTCTGAGTCTCGATTTCTTGAGCTGAAGTTCAGATGCCATTTTTTTATTGTACCATGCCCTCACGAATAGGGGCTCAATTTCTATCGCCTTATTGTAGCATTCGATAGCTTCTTTATATTTCCCAAGTTTATAAAAAATGTTTCCTTTTATATTGAATGCAAGTGCATTAGCCGGATTGAGGCTAATGGATCTCTCACAACACTGCATACTCATATCGTGGCTCTTTTGAAAGTAAAGAATTTCTGCCTTTGCAGACCATGCTTCCCAGTTCTTCTGGTCGTTTTCCAGTTCCCGTTCAACTACCATCAAGGCGCCGTCGACTCCTTCCGTGGACAATAAACGTAATGCTTTTTTGAAAGCATCTTTTCCTTCTACGCTATCGCAAGACATTGCCATTGGATGATTGACTCCTATTTTTGCTGACTCTCCAAAAGGGAAATGTCTCTAGTTATATTTATAGACGATTGCGTCTTATGTATGCAAATCAAGCGACAAATCGATCACGATCGTTCATAGAAAAACATCAAAGTGAGAAGGATTGCCAAGTATTGAGGCTCTCCTTTCAAGGCTGCTGAAAGCCTGTTTCCCTTTAGGGTGTGGGTAGCTCACTTGAACACCTCTCCTGCTTCTTTATACCAGAGAAGAAGGTCAAGGTGGCCCATGGGAATTTTCGCCTCTTCGGAAAAGGCAGTCATCTTTCTCTCGATCTCCAGGTAGATTTTTTTCGTGGGAGATGTTGGAACTTCTTTTATCACGCCGAGGAGCGCCAGATTCTTGAGAATATGCCGATCTAAGATGGCTAGATCTTCACCAAGGCCGATGTTTCTCAAGAAATGGCTGGCTTCCTTGTATCCCAGGCCTTTAACATTTTCCACCAGCCATTCCCGGGCCGTCGCCACGTCGGCAAATTCTGCCAGCGTAGCTCTTAGAGATCTGGAACTGAACATATTCCTTGCCAGGCAGATATACTCTCCCTTTCGCTGGTGGAACCTGACACCTCCCAGCTCCTGGGAAATTTGCGCCGGCTCGGCCTTTGTTATCATGCACTTTTGATCCAGTCGCTCTACAGCCTTCCAGCAGGTCTTGGCCTTGGACTGGGGCGTGAGCAGGCAGAAGACCAGCTCAAGGAAGAGCTCTTCATCGGTGGCCGTTTCCCAGATGTGCCGGAAATCCATGAGTCTGGCCTCGATTTGCGGCTTTACTGGATTGTATTGCTGCAACAGCTGCACAACGGTGAGGGGAAAATTCTCTGTCGGGTGATCCATCATTCTCCATCGT
>JALNZQ010000028.1 GCA_023229165.1 Methanothrix sp. | reverse complement strand
CAATGAATCCCAGAGAATTTCCAGTATACTTGGAAGGCATTGTCTGGATAAAATAGTAGTTGTCAAAATCAAGTATGTCGCTCTGGAATTTTATATTTGCCTGGCTTTGCAGGGATACATACTTTTCGATATTAGAGGTTTCAAAGACGAAGGTCTCCAGACGAGTGTTTGGCAAATTACGGGCCTGCGGGGCCACATTGACCTCCTGGAAGGGATTGCTGCCCTTTAGCCTGGAGCGGATGAGGAAATCCGCCGAGCGAAACCTGGCCGAGCCTGGAACTTTGAGAACGCAGGTTTTATGCGTTGTATCCATAAATGCCTCCTGAAACTGAAGGCCGGTATATCTGATGAGCTCTTTGGCTGCTGCTTTTTGCAGATGCTTCTCGGTGTTGATGATTACGGCCTGCAGCCCCCCCACCAGGCCCTCCAGCCCGGAGAGCTTCCGCACTTCCATGATGCGAGCCGCGCCTTTTCTCAAAATTTCATCGCTGTTTTGCGGAGCCATTTCTATGCCACCCCAATTGTTTCATTCTCCAGAATCTCTTCATCTTCTGCCTGCCAAAAGGGGCTAACTATGCAAATGAATTTTAGAAAAATGTCTCCTGTATTTAGGATATGTTGCCAGGAGCCGGGCTGAATTAATACGGCCTGACCAGCTTGAACCAGGGCCTTCTCGGAGTCGATGTGCATCTCACCCACACCCTCCAGGATAAAGTAGACCTCGCTGGAGGTTTTCAGCCGATGAGGAAGAGATGCGGCACCGGGCTGCAACATGGCATGGGCGATGCTGTAGGGAAGATCCAGCCCTTCCCGGCCAGGATGAAGAAGCTCGCAGATAAAGGTATTATCCGCCGCCTGAAAGTATCTGCATTTTGCCAAATCTTTGAGGATCATTTTATTGACACCCTTCCTTTGCCCATTGCACTCTACTTGCCATTACTACTACAAGGAGATTTTTATCCGAGCACTTTCAACTGCTTTCAACCTATATCTGATGTGCCGCAGCAACTTATGCAGACACTAAAATCTAGAGAGCAGTCTTTTTGGTATCTGCAGAATATATGACCAGATTTTTCCCGTTCGAGAGAATTGATGAGACGATCCAATCCACCAGATCAGGCATCCTGGAAATTATGCGCACCAGATGAGAGGAGAGAGGATATAAAGCCCCCTCAAATGAATGTATCAACAAGTCGTGCTGCTCCAAAATAGCATCATTGATGCCCTCTTCGAAGACCGAATAGAGGTTTCCATCCTCGTTTACAGAAAAGCCGTCGAGGACATGCAGCTGAATATTCTCACCTTGAGAGTCGCAGGTTCTAATGCATAGAGAGGCACGGCTGTCTGCCAGCAGGATGAAGAAGTACCTTCCCGGATGCTTAAGAAGGTCATAGTGCAGATTTGCTCTGCTGACCTCAATTCCAATTCGTATCATACTCACCAGGCCCAGACCGACTTCATGCAACACCCTTTAATTATAATCTTAAATAATTACCATTTATGATTTATATATTTTTTGGTCAGATACCCAAAGCAAATAAAATATTAATTCAGAAATCGATTAAGATGCAATCAGAAATTGGAAGAGCAGAAAGGGCAGAGTGGAAACAGAGGTAGAACAGATAAGGAGAGTATTTATCTCAGTTGGGATGAGAAAAATGGCAAATGCGCCTGATAGAGATATTTTACTCCATGCAGGGAGAGGGCCCGGCCATGGGAAAGCCGGCCCCCTTCGTTCGGCTGGCCGGCTGCAACCTTCGTTGCCTGGGATGCGATACAGACGATCGGTCATACAGGAAATTATCCGTTCCTGATGTGCTGGAGAGTATCCAAAGCAAGAGAGTAGTCATCACGGGAGGAGAGCCTACCCTTCAGATGGAGCATCTATCAGAATTGATATCTCTGCTGCATAGTCATGAAAAGGAGATTCACATTGAGACCAATGGCACCAATCCCATTCCAGAAAAGATCCTGGAAAAGATTCATTACGCAGTAGTCAGCCCCAAGCGCGGATCGGATTTCCATCTCGACTTTTGGGCTGGCAAAAAGAATGTCCACCTAAAATTTGTATTGGGCAAAGCTCCGTGGTGCTGGACCTCTGAACTATTAGAGGACCTGGTCCCCGCTTTGGTAAAGGAAAGGGTCTGGATAATGGCCTACGGCACAGACCAGGCTATGCAGGAAGCCAGAGAGGCCTGGGATCTGGCGTTACGTCTGGGCATCAACTACTCCGACCGGCTGCATATCCGGCTGAAGAGAAGATAGATTGAACTCATTTTCCATAAACCTGAGGGGATGAATCCGCCCGCCGGGAGTAATCAAAAGAGAGTTAGGCCGGGCGGTCTAAATCATAGTAGTACCAGCGGCTATGAGTAGATTTGCCGCGCGGAGCGAAAGTAATAAAGGACGAATGTCGATTAAGGAGGCTAAAATTCATGAGAACCATAGAGATCGAGATCATCGGAAAGGGAAAGGCCCTGGCAAAGCTGGACGAAAGGAATCCCAAGATAAGAGAGACATTCTTTAAGGCGCTGCCCGTGGAGGGCATAGCCAACCTCTGGGGCGAAGAGGTCTACTTCGATGTGCCTTTGCAGATGGATAATGAGAATCCTTCACCCTCTGCAGTCACGGGCGACATATGCTACTGGTCGCCGGGCCCAGCCTTTTGCATCTTCTTTGGCAAGACCCAACCTTATTCGTCTGTGAACCATCTCGGGAAGATCACACAGGGGCTGGAGATATTCAAGAGCGTGGCCACTGGAGACAGGATAGTGCTGAGGAGAAGGTGAGAGTTCGCCGTCCTTCATGAGTCCTTTGTGCACTTTGTGATACTTGTGGCGAATCAGTAGGGACACGGTTTGAAGAAAAAAATATGTCTGCCTGGGCCTCAAGCTCAAGCAGTTATCTTGGTCGTGGCAATGAACTTGATTAGGTCAGGTCCAATCCTGGCCTTCTTCTGGACCAGATTTGCAACACAGTCCAGAGTCGTGCCGTTATCCGCAAGAGATCGGATCTCTTCAATGGTATCATCCTCAACGGTGAAATACTCATCAATGTCTTTTCTGTGACCCCATACATCACCTTCAAGCAGTTTGACACCTTGCATGTCCAGGAACACTTCAATTGCTTTGGACATGGTTTTATGATATGATGGCGGGACTTGGACCATCTGCAAGCGAGGAACTTTCTGTAACAGGTTCAGGAAGTCCACGTTGGATGCTCTAAATGCCAGATGGACTGCTTTTTCACTAGGTCTTATCGAGTTGATCTCTTCGCGAGTACTGATTATTCGTATCTTCATCACATATCACCTATACTAGCATCGTTATACTTAATAACGACATTGAACGTATATAAGTTTTTCTGTTTTTAGCAAATGACGAATTTAAGGAAATATATGAATTATATAGAGGATTTGTAGACATTTTAAGGATTTCATCTTGAAATAGAAATTATTTAGATTACGGGATAAATAAAAGGATATTTCAATTCTGCTTATATCCCAAATAGTTATATCGATTCCTAAATTTAAAACTAGAAAAAATTAAATAGATGCAATGTATAAGATGCTATTTGAAAGGATTTGGGAGTAAAGGTATGACATGCAAGAGCTGTAAAACAGTACTAAATAAGGCCCAGGTCGTCAGAATATTTTCTCTTTCGCTTTGTCTTCTATTAGGGATATCTTTCTGTCAAGCATCGGATGCATTAGATGCTCTTAATAGTTACAAAGAGCTTCAATCGAATTTCAATAGCGATAAGAATAAGTTTTCGGAGGTACATCCCGAACCGGTCTTCTTCCCTTCCACAGAACGCACTTCGTCATCTCCTTTTGATGAGATGCCCACCTCTCGTCCAGTTAATGAAGAAATTGCCATGACAGGGGCTAATTCCAAAGAGCAAGTGCAGGATATAGAAGCGATAAATACCGTTAAACAAAGGACTATCGTTTATGACGATGTTCAGAGAGACGAAGGAGTGAATGAAAGCAACTCCATGAATATTGAGATAACTGGAAACGGGCAAGAGAAGCAGAGCATGATGGAGATGGATGATGATTTCGGAAATGCCATTGAAGAAAAAGTAGATTCTGCCATTACGTCCGGCACGAATCATGAGTCAAGAGACAAGACCAGCTCGATTCGCAGCCAAGTCAATAATTTAGATATAGATGTCAGTGGTATTTCTGTGAAAGCAATCAATACCGTGCCAGGTGGCACGGCTATCGCGACATCTAACATAAAAATTGAACCGGTGCAAATTATTGTTGAACCATCCGAAGCAAGCGAAAAACTGAAGTGAGAAATCGATAACCTGTTTGCCAGTCCCTTTTTTCTTTATCCCTCAAATCCTGCGTTGACTGATATGTGAATTTTTGATTTCTGAGTTGTTTGATATCATGGCACAAGAAGCTCGCGCGAATTACATGAATGAAATAAAAGACGTAGATGTGAGTGAGATTGCAATCCATAGCAGGTTGAGCAGGTTGAACTATTCGCGAAGATGCGCGCAAGCATCTGCGGTGCAGGCATATCAGAATCGCGGATTAACCCTGGCTTCGGGAATAGAGATAGCGCTACGTGGCGACTGATGCAGCCAAGTGGGAAGTGGATACTCAAAGAGATGATACATTGAATAGTACTCCGTTTGGACAAAAGTATTTTGATTGACACGTAAAAAATAAAGGAAACGGATCGTGGGAATCGCTATGATGCCACCCACATCATTATATATAAAAGTACATTCATAATAAAATGTAGTCTCTAAGGCAAATCAATCTAAGAAATGAGACACAAAAAACCGCCATAAAACGCAAGCTGTAACCTTTAAATATTGGAAGAAAAGATGACTAAAGGCACATCAAGATATCAATGGCATAGAGCGGCTGTGGTCCAGCGGTTATGACATAGGCTTCCCAAGCCTGTAACCCGGGTTCGAATCCCGGCAGCCGCAAGTTTTCTGATCCAATGATCTCGAAATTCGAAAAGAAGAACTACTTTAAGCGCATTGCGTCTTATCCATGAGCAGCGAAGACGATGATCTATCAGCATTCTTGAAAAGCTTCGGTTTCGATGAGGAAGAGCTGAATGCTGTTTCAGACGAACTCGATTCCTTCAGGACAAATCCCGGCACCACCATTGAGCGGTACATGAACCGTGTCATCAACACCATCGAAGAAGAAGATCGACGCGCCTTTCTGAAGGGCATATTGGTGGGCGTAGCCATCCGAAAGGCTGTGGAAGCCCTGGCACAGCCGGATCTAACCGAAGAAGAGATCCGAATCAACCGAGAAATCGAGAAGCTTGGGTTTCGCGGATAGATTCGCATTAAAGATCATAAAATTAAGAGAGACACCACTAACACCCTGCTAGTGGGTTTCTTTATTGTCCAATTTCAAACCACATCAGATAAGCATGCGTAAAGCTACTGCTGATTGGTTACTATCTTGATGTAGTTAGCGGCAGAAGCTGGTCCGAAAGCCATGGCCTCCCTATTGCCTACCTTGATCGTTTCTATGTTGACTTTGGTGCATGGATCCTGGCACAATTCTCCGCAGGGACTGCAATTCCCTGAATCCTGATTCTTCTTGATCACCAGATCATTGGTAGCAGTGGCCAGGGGCATCTTTTGCCAGATATTCCCCATTGCCAGTGCCTTATCATTTCCCACAGTTAGACTATCGATGTTTGTATCCTGCATTGCCGGGAACCTGAAGGCAGACCCTTCCGTCTCAAATATCCCACCATTATTTCCAAGGATATCCACACCTCCGTCGCCTGCTAAGCCCTGCGACAGTACGGGAACCGAGAGCATGGCCATAGCCAGCACCAACATAACGCCTATTTTTTTGATTATCTCACCCCATACATCCGTTAATATAGGCTAATGTCTGCATCGATAATATTTATATTTTTTGGTAGTGTATACTAGATAAGCTATGCTTAATGCTTTATAGGTTTTCCAAAGATTTAATAATGGATTACAGATTTTTTGACGGATCTGCGAACCGTGCAAATTCCTATTCCATCAACAATATGCCAGAGAGCCCCATCAGAATATCAGGAACTGCACGCCGACCACAGTGGCAGTGACTATGACTCCGGCAAGGAGAACGCCTGCCGAGATGGCCGCGAACGCCGGCCAGAAACGAAATCCCAGCAAGAAGGCAACAGCACAGCCCGTCCAGGCCCCGGTCATGGGCAACGGTATGGCCACGAAGATGGCCAAGGCTGTCAGCCCAAAATTCTCATGCTCCTGAATGTACTTTCTGCGAGTACGGGCAAAGAGCCAGGAAAAGAACCGGTCACCCAAGCTAAAACGCCTCAGGTAATCTGAGACCGGCCCCAGAAAGAGCAGCAGAGGAATTATGGGCAAGAGGTTTCCGAAAACTGATAAGAGATAGGCCTGCCAGGGAGCGTATCCGTAGACGCCTATGGCCAGAGGTATGGCACCACGAACCTCGGAGACGGGAAGGGCGGCCGCCACCAGAGTTATCAGCCAGTCCGGGAGAATAAACAACCCCTCACAGGCTGCATCATGGCGGCTCCTGCATATTCACAAACAAAAATAATTTTACTCACCTACAGTCCCTTTGATCTCCACTTTAAAGACCGTCTCCGAGGCAGGAGAAGAAACGGATATAGTCAAATCCACGGGGATCTTCCCGATTGCTATGGACAGGGGCGCACCAGAATTGGCGACCTCCACCTTGATTCCCTGAGACAATTTTGTGAAAGCGCCGATAAGGGCGCCTAAATCAATGGTTTTGGATACCGATTCTAAATTCGGAATTATGGTGATGGGTGCAACCTCTATGGGCCCCACGGCGATGGGACTCTTGGAATCGCCGGATATCCGTGCCGATATGGGACTGCTATCTTCCCCAGAGACCTGCACACTCAAAGCCCCATCCTTTCCCGTTCCTTTCACCTTGGCCACTATTGGGTGCTTCTCCTGGTCCTCCGATCCCTGGATTGTTGCCCGCGCATCTGCATCTACTTTGAAGGTCACCATGATATCATCGTAAAGCCTTAGGATTTTCTTGGATATAAAGAATGGCAGAGGATCGAGCTACGCTGCAATGATTAACATAATATTAGCAGCGAAAGGCTGATATCTTCAGGGACGACATTATCCTTCGATGCTTGAAGTAGGATATCTGCATATCGATAATCCCATTGCCGTTATTTCTTCACATAACAAGCCCGACTTTAACAATGCGGCGGGCTTGCTCTTGCTGGACGACTTCGATCTGGATGAAGTCCCTCTCGATGAGATGCAGTCCAGTTTAGAAACAATCCGCCAGAAAGCTGGGAAAGGAACAGGAGCCTTCGGACTGTCCGCCACCTGTTCCCAGGATGAGCCCCTCCTGGAGGCAGCCCGGCTTGCAAGCAGAAATCTCTGCCTGCTCGACCTCAGGCTTTCCAAGATTCGCGACCCGATTCGCCTTCTGGAACTCATTCCACGCCTAAAGCGCTGCGGCGTCACCCTCTCCCTGAGGATAAGGCCGGAAGACCTACCCAATGCCCTTTTAGAAAAGCTCAATGAGAGCGAGCTGGACATAATCCACCTCGACCTGCGCGGCCTGAACGGAGCCGGACCAAAATTGGTCAAGAAGGCAAAAGACTGCAGAGGTCCGGTAATCATGGCCCTGGCCGATATTGGCGAGTTTGAAGATGCCAGAAATCTGCTGGCTATGGGTGCAGACGTTGTATCTTTGCGAGGAGCGGACCCCGAGTTTGCACAATGGCTCTCCGGAGCCATGCAGGAGTACGACTCGTTGAGTGGCTGGTGCAATGCACCCAAGCACATCTGCGCGGGCGGCGACCTGCGCGGCCTGGCCTTCTGCTGTCCTCCCGTCAAGAATTGCCCGGTCCTTGGCGCTCTTAAAAAGGCAGGCATGACACCGGACGAGTTTGTGCAAAAGAAGCTCTCCTTTGCCAAGGGCACCCCTCTGGAGAAGGGCGATGGAACCTGCTTTGGAAGTCTTGTGTGGTGCTGCAAAAAGACCAAGCTGTGCTATCTGCGAGATGCGGCATTAGCCAGAATCGGGCTTTCGGGAAAGGAGTATATGGAGTTGAAAAAGAAGCTGGCAGAAGCGCTTCTTTCCAAATCTTCCAGATAAGTCATGAGTCCTGAACGCGTGGCCCAGTGCGCAGTGCTGGCTATGCTCTTTGAGCTTTCCTCCAGTCCCAAGCCAGGCAATGTAGATCGCTGCCACGACTTTTCCGATATCGGCTTTCATCATTTCCTGACGAGCGCGCTCTCCGCTTATCCCATCTTTCGCAAAGCGGCCCAAAGCAGGGGGAGCGTGGGATCGCTTATTCTGGAGGGTGTGGAGGCCTGGAAGACCTGGAATTTGAGCAGCAACACCCACTTTGGCTCTCTGGTCCTCATGATTCCCATAGCTATTGCTGCCGGAAAGCCCGGCGAATTGCAGGCCGAGCTGGCAGATGTCCTGAAGAATACCACCGTAACCGACGCCATCGACTTTTACAGCGCCTTCGAGAAGGCCAAAGCCAGAGTTGCCGAGGTTGACAGTTTCAGCTTGAATGACAAGAACTGGCAAAGAACCGTTCAGGACAGCGGCAAGACTCTGTTGGAGCTGATGAGGCTCTCATCCAAGCACGACATTGTTGCTCGCGAATGGTCTACCAATTATGATCGCTCATTTCTGCTCGCGGATAGAATGACAGAGAAAATCGATAGACTTGGACTGAATGACGGCGTGGTCAGAACCTTCCTGGAGGCGCTGGCAGAGGTGCCCGACAGCCTGATTTGCGCCAAGTTTGGAGAAGAGGTGGCCGGTCAGGTCTCGCGGCAGGCAGGCGAGGCGCTCCTGGATGACACACTTGGCAAGGCTCATGAGCTGGACCGCGATCTTCTGGCACAGGACATAAATCCCGGGTCCACAGCGGACCTGATTGCAGCATCTTTATTTATCTCCCTTCTGAGGGGTTTGAGGTTTAAATAATGCTTTATGGAAATGACGCTTTAGATGAACTGGGAATACAAGACGGCATAAACGAGGTAATCGCAACTACAGAGATGTCCGGCAGTATCAATGCCGCTCCCCTGGGCATCATCAGAGATGGAGAAAGCCTTTATGTGCGTCTCTTTTTAGGAACCCATACCTACGAAAACATCGTTACCAAAGGGTGGTTTGTGGCCAATATCAGCCATGACGCCTGGCTCTTTGCGGAGACGGCAATAGAAGACCTCGACCAGGAATATTTCACGCGCCGGGAAGAATTGCCTGTGCTAAAAGAAGCAGAGGCCTGGGGGCTCTTTAAATGCGAGGCCTTTGCCACGGATATCATCATCGCCAAGGTGGAACTGGTTAAGGGAGAGGTTTTGCGAAAGGACTTTCGCGCCTGCAACCGGGGTGCAAATCTTGTAATCGAAGCGGCAGTTGCCGCCACCAGGTATCTGGCTCTTCGCTCTGAATCGTATTTCGATGAGCTGATGAAGATGCAACGAATCATAAACCGTTGCGGCGGTCCCAGGGAGCGAGAGGCCATGGACCGGCTCATGGACAGGATCGATAAATATACTCATGTGAGATAGTGACTGTGATCGCTCATGCTTGACCGTTTGCCTTCCGGCTGCCAGAGCCTGGATCTTCTCCTAAGCGGGGGATTTGAATCGGGCATAATAACCCAGCTTTACGGGGAGGCAGGCACTGGAAAAAGCAACATTGTCATGCAACTGGCGGTACAGGCGGTAGCCCGCAACCTGCGCGTCATATTCATAGATACTGAAGGCTTTTCTGCAGAGAGGTTCAAACAGATTGCCGGCCCAGGCGCAGAAGAGATGGCCGCGAAGATCATGATCTTTGAGCCCATGAGCCTGGAGCAGCAGGCAATAGCCATTCGCGAGGCCTCCAAAATCGCCGGCCGGGATTTAGGCCTGATAATTCTCGATTCGGCAACATCCCTTTACCGTGTACTCCTGGAGGTGGATGATAACCGTTCCATTCGCCGGACTTTAAACGTCCAGCTCTCCGAGCTGCAAGAGATTGCCCGCAGACACAGGATTCCCGTAGTAATAACCAATCAGGTCTACATGGACATTGAGAACAACTCGCTGCGGCCAATGGGCGGCACAAGTCTCGATCATATGTGCAAAGCGATCATCCTTTTGGAGAAGAAAGGAGAGGGTTTGCGCCGCGCCAGGCTCATGAAGCACCGCTCTTCCCCAGAGGGAGATGCCGCCGATTTCCGCCTGACTGCTCGCGGCGTGGAATGATAATATTGGATGTGCCTTACAGCCGCATCTTCATAATGATAGCCGCCTCGCCGTCGCTATAGTAAGCAGGACAGATGCCGATCATACGAAATCCCAGCATGGAATAGAGCGACTGGGCCTTTTTATTGCTCACCCTCACCTCAAGGGTGACGCTGAGAGACCCCATCTGCCGGAAGGTCTGTAAAACCTCCAGCATAAGCCTCATGCCTATGCTGCGGCTCTGAAAGCCCGGCCTTACGGCCAGCCAGAAGACCCTGCCTTCGAAAGGAGTATGCTTGAATCCCAGGACGAAGCCGGCCACAATTCCATTTACCTCTGCAACAAGAGTGCTGCCTCCGTGGTATTCATAAAAGGCCGTGAAGATAGCCGGATCGTATCCGCCGAAGACCTCTCTGTCGATCTCTAAAGCCGCCTCCAGGTCGTCCGGCAGAAATCTCCTTACCATTACGGGTTCTTTGAAGAATGCCGTACCCATTCCATCCATTAGCCGACCGCGAGTCTGTTCCTCAGGCCACATTCCCTTTCTGCCAGGATCTATGAGCGGAAATAGTTTATCGGACATCATTTCGCCACAGCCAGCGTCAGATTGCCATGCGGCATGACCAGCATGCGCGCATCCCTGCCCTGCCGTTCCCTGGCCAACTCTAGAGCCTGCTCAAGGGTTGCCGCCGGTGTAAAAAAGCACATCTCGGCCCGGTCTTTGGGCAGGGCCGATACCAGGATCAGATGATGCTGCATGGACTCCTTGGCCAGGAAAGCGGCCTTGTGTCCGCCAAACTCATACTCCCGGCCGAAGCGCTCCCAGCACTCCTCGGCAGATGTCGCTTCCTTTGCCCAGCGCTCGAAGACGGGATGGCCCAGCCCCTCGCAGCACTCCGCTACCAGGATGATGCTGCCACCGGGAAGAGCCGCATTTTTGGCATTGTCCAGAGCTTTTTGCGCCTGGAAGAGGTTGAGGTCTTTGGGCCGTCCTCCGGCACAGGTCACAACTATCTCTGCCTGCCGGACAGGCCGCCGGTACATGCGATCCACAGTGGCCGCCCCCACGCTGTGAGCGGAGATAAAGTCGCCTGCAACCGACTGCACAATCTCCTTTTTGCCATTTAGGACTGCATTCAAAATGAAATCCAGCCCAGCAATCTTTGCCGCATCCTCCATGTCCAGGCGCACGGGACTATCCAGCCTTCCTGTAATTGAGTTCGGATCTCTCATCAGCTCGTGGTTCTTGATTACAGAACGCTCCGAGCTGACTCCGGGCAGGACTGCTTTGGCTCCGCCGCTATAGCCGGCATAATAGTGATATTCGATATTTCCAGTGGCCACGATTAGATCCGAGGACGCGACAGTATCCAGTATCTCCACAGGCGTTCCCCGCCGGGTTTCGCCCAAAGATATGCAATTCTTTGGATCGTGCTGCATGTAGGGCAGGCTGGTGCAGTCCCGCAAGAGCAGTCGCTCCTCAACAGATGTCATCCTGCGATGCGTGCCAAGAGCAAAGACGATCTTCAGATCGCTAATGCCCAGATCCTTAAGCCTCCGGATGAGAGGAGGAAGCATGAGGTGACTGGGAGCGGGACGGGTGATGTCGCTCACCAGAATGCTGGCCGATTTAGAGCCGGCAAAATCATCCAGGCTTTTTCCCAGGGCATGGTCTATCGATCGTTCCACCTCACCGGCAGGCGCAGCCGAAAGCTCCTCTGCAAAGACTACCTCTGCCCCAACGCCTACCATCAGATCAAGGCACCCTTGACCGTAACCAAGCTTGATTTTGCAATTATTTGAATTCATGAATTACGTCTTCCAGATCACTGCGCGGCTGAGCATCTCGGAAAAGGCCTCGAAGATGGGCCGGTCCGTTTTCAAGAGGAAGTAATCCGCCCCAACCTGGCTGCATGCCGCTCTGATGCGCTCATTATGCTCCGCCATGCGTCTCAGATACTCTTGCCGCTCGGCTTGTGTAACGCGGGTGATGAGAGGCTGGCCGCTCTCCAGATCCACGAACTTCACATCGCCTCCGAAGCGAAGCTCTGTCTCTTCCGGTGCCAATACTTGAATTACCACCAGCTCGTGACCGGATAGCCGGTAGATGCTGGATAATATCTCGTCCGTCTCGCCCAGCAGGTCGGAAATCAGGACCACCAGGCTTGTGGTCTTGAGAAGCGATTCCATCTGATCCGCGATGGCAAGCAAGCCCGTCCCCCCTCTGGGAGAGGTCCTGTCCAGCAACTCAATCGATTGAAAGAGATTTCTTCTTCCCCGCTTGGGCTCGCCGGGGTAAAGCTTCTTGCAGAAGAGCGATATGGCATACTTCTCATTTTCCAGGGTGGCGAGATAAGCAAATCCTGCTGCCAGGCGCGATGCATATCCGATTTTTCCCTCATAGCCCATGCTGGCGCTGCCGTCCAGAAGGATGTGAACCACCAGGCTTCTCTCTTCCTCGTGCTCCCGGATATAGAGCTTCTCAGTTCGACCGTAGACCTTCCAGTCCACCAGTTTGAAGTCGTCTCCTTTGCGGTACTCCCGGTAGCCGACAGGGCTGATGCCGTGTCCGAAGCGCAGGGACTTTCTGCCTCCGCTGTAGGCGGTCGAAACTCGCTTCCTGACGAGCAGAGAGAACCGCTCCAGCTCTTTGAAGAACTCTGTATCCATGATTTGTCCTTAATGACCTAAAGGCTCACTTTTTTTAGAGGGACTGGCTCTTTAGAATGTCCGTTACCACCTGGTCGCGTGTGAGACCTTTTCTCTCCGCCTCAAAGCCCAGGATGATTCTGTGCCTTAAGACAGGATAGGCCATGACATGCAGATCCTCTTTGGAGACATAGTTTCTGCCCTGCAGGAAGGCCCTGGCCTTGGCGGAGAGAATGAGACCGATGGTGGCCCTGGGGCTGGCTCCATATGCAACGCCATCCCACTTGCGCGTGGCCAGCACGAGATTCACAACCGCGGCCTTGAGATCATCCGAGACGGGAATGTCTCGGGACAGCTGCTGCAGCGCGATCACTTCATCCTTGCTGACCACCGTTTCCACCATGGGCTCGCCGCGAATGGTATATCGCTCCAGGATCTCCAGTTCATCTTCCCGGGATGGGTATTCCAGGAAAATTTTTAGCAAGAACCGGTCCAGTTGTGCTTCAGGAAGGGGGAATGTGCCCTCCATCTCAATTGGGTTTTGCGTGGCCAGGATAAAGAAGGGCTTGTCCAGAAGATAGGTCTTGTTTCCTACAGTTACCTGCTTTTCCTGCATGGCCTCCAAAAGAGCGCTCTGGGTCTTGGGAGATGCCCTGTTGATCTCATCCGCCAGGACGATATTGGAAAAAACAGGTCCAGCCTCGAAGCGGAACTTTTTGCCTTTATCGATCTCTTCGATGATGGTTGTGCCGGTGATGTCGGCAGGCATAAGGTCCGGAGTGCATTGAATCCTGCTGTAATCAAGGCCCAGGCAGGATGCCGTGGTCTTTACCAAGAGCGTCTTGGCAAGACCTGGATTGCTCTCCAGGAGGGCATGGCCTCCGGCCAGGATGGCGATCAGTAGCTGCTCGATGGCCACATTCTGGCCGACTATGACTTTGTCGATCTCGCGCCGGAGCTTTTTGAAGATCTCCGGTGCCCGGCTGTAGACTGCTTTCTGATCCTCCGACATTGTTCTCTCCTTCTCTCATTTTCTGAAGGGGGTTTTCGGGTAATTATAGCTTTTCGTATACTCTACCTCGTCGTACTCGATCTCTCTGTACTTCGAAATAGAAAGGTCGTAGCCGTTCTCTTTGATCTCGCTGTAGGGCACGAAAAATCACTTGCCTTTCCTGTCCGTGGGGCGCTCCTCGCGTCTCTTTTTGTACCGCTCGATGATGTCCGGAATGTCGCCCTTGCCGTCGATGAAGTTCCTCTTGTCGTCTAAAGAGTATCCGTCCTTCTCCATTTTATAGAACCAGACACACTGCGTCCTGCCGCCCTTGGTAAAGATCAAGACCGCCGTGGACACGCCCGCATAAGGCCGGAAGACTCCCGAGGGCATGGAGACGATCCCTTCGAGCTGGCACTTTTCCAGAAGGAGCTGCGTCATCCTCTCCACGAAGAGAAGCTCGGTCTTCTTGGTGCCAAAAAAATATTTCATTTGAACCAGTCCGTGCCATTTATATAGAATCTAATGCTCAATTATGCTGAAACAGCGAGAATCCGGCAGAGATACTAATGAGAAAAGGACTTTTTCCCATCCCTGATAAGCCGCATGTGGGCTTAACGGCCAACGATGCCTTGGACCCGGACATGAAGAATCCCGATCCAGGAACTTCGACCGTCCGGGCCCGCCTGGAAACTGCGTCTCCATCTTCTGGTTATCCAGGCCCTGCACCAGGAAATGCGCCTGCCGGTACCCATTGGAATGAACCCATTCGTTATATTATGGGGGTGGTCCTGTTCTTGGCTGGACTGCTCGTGGTGTACATTGGGCGATCGGCCATTCCCTTGATAGTATCTGCCGCATTGCTGGCCTTATTAGTTGATCCAATTATCCGGTTTTTGGCTGGACGTCTCCGGATGAATAAAATTCTGGCAGTCGTAATTACGTATTTGTTCGTAGTGGCCATGCTGCTGGTAGTTCCCTTGCTTTTGATTCAGCCGCTTGTGGATGCGGTGAATTTTGCCATGCAAATTGATCCAAATATGGTTATGCAGAGATTGAGCCAGTCTGTCTTATCCATTTCAACTGCTCTGCAAGGCCACAAGTGGCTGGCATCCATATTCAGCCCTGCACTCGATTCCGTGCTGACGGCTCTGAATTACTCTACATCAACAGCTCCGACCACTGTTCCGGCCCTGCATTTGTCGGTTTCAGACTTGAGCAGCCGGCTTGGAAAGGCACTGGGTGCTATGGCAGGATTTTTGGGACCGACTTTTTCAGCTCTGGCTTCAGTATTGTTCACGCTACTGATGGCGCTGCAAATGACCCTCACCGCAGGTGAGTTCAAGAATTGGTTTTCGGAATTGATACCACCGGGCCATGGACCGGAGTTGAGCCTGCTTCTGCGAAATATCCATCAGACCTGGACGGGTTTTCTGCGCGGCCAAATACATCTCATGCTTATAATAGGCCTGGTCACATGGCTAGGAGGTTTTATTCTGGGATTGCCACAGGCATTTTTCCTTGGCGTCATTGCGGGATTCATGGAGTTGATCCCTAATGTAGGTCCTGTTCTGGCGGCGGTCCCTGCGATTTTAGTCGCCCTCTTATTTGGATCAACACATCTGGCAATTGGCCACCTGAGTTTTGCGCTGGTGGTTGTCGGCTTTTACACGCTTGTTCAGATGCTGGAAAATCAATTCTTGGTGCCAAAAATAATGGGTGATGCCGTCGATCTTCCTCCCCTAATAGTCTTGATTGGCGTCGTCGCCGGTGCCGGAGCATTCGGCATAATGGGGGCGCTCTTGGCCACTCCAGTAATCGCCACGGGAAAACTGATATTCCGTTATATTTATGGAAAGATTATGGAGAACACACCAGTTGCACCTGCACCACCGGGTAAATAGAAGCTCAATTAGTATCTTTTGTTCGGAGAGTCAAATTGCGAACTTTTAAAAAAGGATTCAAAGCGGCATTAAGCCGCCTTTGATCCGGCAAACCTCTTGTATATGTCCATCTCTGATGCAGTCGGCTTGACCTTCTTGAGCGCATCCTCGAAGTGCTTGGCCTCCAGCTTGTAATCGCAGACCTGCGCCTCTTCTTTCCCCTTTCCGGCAAGCACGCACTCCCGTATGGCCAGCATTACCGCCTCGCTCACCAGAGCCCCCAGGTCGGCTCCGGAGAACTCCTCGGTCCTCCTGGCCAGATCCTCGATCTTGACATCATCGGCCAGGGGCTTCTTGGCGGTGTGGATCTTCAGGATCTCCTTGCGGGCCTGCTCGTCCGGCAGCCCGATCTCTATGAGCCGGTCAAAGCGCCCCGGTCTCAGGAGCGCCGAATCGATTATGTCCGGTCGGTTGGTGGCCGCTATTACCATGACGCTGTTCAGGGATTCAAGGCCGTCCAGCTCGGTTAAGATCTGTGATATGACGCGCTCCGTGACATGCGAGTCGCTGGTCGATCCACCCCGGGCAGGGGCAATGGAGTCGATCTCATCCAGGAATATCACGGAAGGGGCTGCCTGCCTTGCCTTGCGGAAGGTTTCACGCACAGCCTTCTCGGACTCGCCCACCCACTTGCTGAGAAACTCCGGGCCTTTGATGCTGATGAAGTTGGCCTGGCTCTCCGTGGCTACTGCTTTGGCCAGCATGGTCTTGCCCGTGCCGGGCGGGCCGTAGAGCAGTATGCCCTTGGGAGCCCTGGCATCCATGTGAGCGAAGAGCTTGGCATAGGTCAGCGGCCACTCCACGGACTCGACGAGCTGCTGCTTGACATCCGCCAGACCACCGATCTCATCCCAGTGCACATTGGGCGACTCCACCATGACCTCACGCATGGCAGATGGCTCCATCTCACGCAGCGCCTCCAGGAAGTCGTCGTTGTTGACCTCAATCTTATTCAGGGTCTCGAGGGAGATAGATTCAACCTCAAGGTCTATTTCAGGCAAAACCCGCCGGATGGCGCGCATGGCTGCCTCTCTAGCTAGAGCTGCCAGATCAGCGCCCACAAAGCCGTGCGTCACATCAGCCAGCTTCTCCTGATTCACATCTTTAGAGAGAGGCATGTTGCGAGTGTGGATTTGCAGGATCTCCAGACGGGATTGACGATTGGGAACGCCGATTTCAATCTCCCTGTCGAATCTGCCAGGGCGTCGCAATGCGGGGTCCAGGGAATCGGGCCGGTTGGTAGCGCCGATGACCACCACTCTGCCGCGCGTCTCCATGCCGTCCATGAGAGCCAAGAGCTGAGCCACTACGCGCCGCTCCACCTCGCCCGTCACCTCTTCTCTCTTGGGGGCAATGGAGTCGATCTCATCGATGAGGATGATGGAAGGCGCTTGCTCCTCAGCCGTCTTGAAGAGACTGCGCAGCTTCTCCTCGGACTCGCCGTAGTACTTGGACATGATCTCCGGACCGCTCAATGTCTCGAAGTGAGCATTGGTTTCGGAGGCCAGAGCCTTGGCCAGCAATGTCTTGCCGGTGCCGGGCGGGCCGTAGAGCAGCACACCCTTGGGAGCTTCCACGCCCAGGCGCTCGAAGAGCTCCGGGTGCTTCATGGGCAGCTCAATCATCTCCCGCACCTTCTTGATCTCTGCAGACAGGCCGCCGAGATCCTCGTAGGTGACGCGGGGCCCTGCTTTCTCTTCCTTGGCGGGCTTATCCGACATCTCGATCCGGGTCTTGTCACCGATCACTGCCGCTTCTTTGGAAGGGGATACACGCGTGGCCATGAGTTCGATCTTTCTGCCCATGACAGGGATCTCAATGATGTCACCCCGGGTGATGACTCGCCCTTCCATGTATCTTTGCAGATAGGCCTCAGCACCGGTAATGCGCAGGGGCACGGTGGGGGCAAAGGTCACCGATTCGGCCGCTGCCGCCTGGGCTATCTTCACAGGCACCTTGTCATCTATGCTTGCGCCGGCATTTCTGCGGGTGTTGCCGTCCAGGCGCACGGTGCCCGTTCCCATGTCCTCGGGATAGCCTGGCCAGAGAAGTGCCGCAGTCTTCTTCTTTCCATGAATGCTGACTACGTCTCCGGCCTGCCAGCCCATTTCGCTAAATACCGCCGGGTCTATGCGAGCGATGCCACGTCCGACGTCTGTGGGACGCGCTTCTATGACTTTGAGTGTGATTTCTCCTGCCATTAAATTCCTCCAAGGTATATGTACATGTAAAGCTTAAGTAATTTTTTAGTCTGTTCTTATGAGATTGATCTAATGACTTCGCCAAAACCGTTTTTTTCCGAGCTTTGGCATCACTTCTTATATCGCGGTCTGCTAACACCCATTACGATTGCTAATTGAGCATTGCACACACAATGATACTAACTTGTGGTTAGTGATGGGGCAAATATTTAAACCTTTCGAATGAGATGGCTTTGTGTAGAGTCCCGAATGTTTGGACTTTATATACTCGGCCCGTATGTTTAAATTCTGTTTTCAACATTTAATTCAGTCTCCATGCGATCCAGAAACATTTTCAGCTTACAT
>JALNZQ010000233.1 GCA_023229165.1 Methanothrix sp. | reverse complement strand
GAAGAGGAGACGGATTTATACGAGCGATATAAAAGATTCTTGCTGTATGCAAAAGACCCAGAAGAATATATAAAGAAGAAGAAGGATACACCAGAATCTCAGAAATATAAAGATGAAATTGCCAAAGAAGAAATATCCCCTGCTTATGAGAGTTTTAAAAAAGTTCTGCGTTCGAGGTTAGATCGTGCTTTTTTAAAACTGGAGATGGATGATAGTTCAAATATTGATGTGGCTATTCGCTACACGGTGGGAGAGACTGTCGAGAGTGCCTTTCGCGATGTAATGAGCGAGTTTTTCTTCCGTTATGCGGAATACAGAATCAAGGTGGAAAAAATAGAACCCAATCCAAAGCAAATGGCCGACGATAACCGTCCGGAATTTGATGCGAAAATGGCAAGAAAAGGCTCGGAAAAAATCATGGAATCTGAGATTACAGAACGAATGATCGCCGATATTCGTCCGCTGGTCGAAAAAGCAGCGATATATAAGCCAAGCATTCCACCGGATTTCTATATAGAGGTGGATACAGACAGCATTAAAAATGCCGGCGGAGGGCCAGACGCTGTCACACGGCTCAGTATCGTTATGCATGAAGAAGGTCTTGAATGGTTATCCGAAGAACAAAAGGGATTAAAGACCAAAAAGTTGATGCCGGAATAAGATGATCCTCTGTGTCCAAATTGAAAAGCTTGGTTCTCAACTGAGCAAATTAACCCAGCTCATGGATAAGTATCAGCGCGAAGAGCCCAGTTTTGCAGATGATGCGCTTGAGTGGCTCGAAGAATCAGAAAAAGCGATGAGCATTCTGCGCCTGCCGGAGGGATCGGAGATGTCTGCCCTTCGTGGCCGAATTATGAAGGCGGCACATGTTTCGAACATTATAGAAGGGCACTCAACTCGAAAGGCTCAACGTCAAGCTCGTGATATTGTAGCTGCAGAGTCGCTGGAGCGTGCCGAGGCAATCATGCGCGGGCGTTTGCACTCTTCGGAAGAACGACTCCAGTTCTTTGAGGAGAAACTCTGCGAAGGAATGACTGCTTTGATGCTCCAAACACCTCTGCCGGAAAAGACGCTTCCGAATATGGAACGGTTGAAGCATGTTTGGGAGCTATTGAGGCAAGAAAAGTCCACACGCCCTCTCGCCCTCTATCTGGCGGCGTCTCTTTCTCCATCTGATCGTAGTTTCATCCTCGACAGAGTTTTAAATCGGGTATATAACGAGGGGCTTGGACAATTGCCCTCATCAGAGTCAATTCAATAGGATAGTCCGATTTTTTTTGATTTGTATGTGTATTTATCAACTAAAACCAGCATCCTCCAGGCTATTAGGGGGAGCTAAACACATACTTTAATTTTATCTGTTCGCTAGTATTTTATAACTTAACAATAAAATTTAAATCCTAAAGATAACTCAGTACTTAAAATAGGTACATTTAAAAATTTATTTATGGTGATATGAATGTCGTTTACTCTGATCAAAGGAACCTTCCACGTGATTGGCTACAGTCCTGATGGCGATTCCATCAGATTCAAGGCCAAAGACTCCACTCTTTGGAAGAAGCTATCCGGCCCGGCTGCGGAGTGCAATGCGCGCGGGCATGCACAGCTACGCATCGAGGCAGTCGATGCTCTGGAAACGCACTACCAGGGCGTCTGCCAGCCGCAGAGGCCTGCCAGGGCCGCCACCAGCTACCTTCTCTCCCAACTGGGAATTGATGAGGTCGTCTGGGATGAGACGCATAGCACTGTGGTAAAGGCCCAGGATGGCACGGTGGGTTACATCCTGGCCCGCAGCACAGAGAGCAACCGCCGCCCGGTAGCCTTCGTCTTCGCTGGTGAGACGGAGGAGAAAGACGGAGCTGAGATCACACTCGATGAGTCGATTCTCAAAGAGAGCTACAACTACCATCTCCTTGCCCGGGGCCTCGCCTATCCCATGTACTACAACGGTCTCTTCTCAGATCTGCGTCTTCCCTTGACCGAGGCTGTGACAAGCGCCAGAGCGGAAGGAAAGGGACTGTGGCCAAACGACAAGACCACGCGGGGATTTTCCGTATCCAGCCTTAAGGCCATCACAGAAGAAGTAGCGATCCTACCCAAGCTCTTCCGCCGCATTGTGGATTACATGGGTGAGGGCGGCAAGATCGACGGCTTTAAAGAGCATCTTCAGAAAGGATGCGAGCCCTTAGTTCGAATACAACAGGTCCATTTCACAAGGTTCGATGCCGTTGTTGATGTCCGGGGAGAAAAGGTGAGGCTGGCCGAGGCGCCCGAGAATCTGATATTCATGGACAAGGTGCTCTGCAAAAAGAGTTGACTTGCCACAAGTATTATATTCATTCGAGAAGTCAATGATACTTAGATGATCAAAGTTATTTCTGCCATAATATGGATATCTTTGGTCGTGCTATGTGCATTCGCTCAGCCTCAAGAGGATTCAATAAACCAATTGCTCAGCAACGGAGATGAGTTTCTCGAAAATGCACTCAACATCACCCAAAATGAAACTGGTAAAGAGTTCGTTCTCCAAGAAGCACTTAAATCCTATGATCTGGCCATCCAGAGAGATAACCGGTCTGATCTGGCCTGGTATCGGAAAGGAAACGCTCTCATCGAGCTAGGCCGTTTCGATGAAGCTTTTCTGTGCTTTAATAAATCTATAGAGATTAATCAGGGATATGCAGATGCATGGCACCAAATAGGCAAATACCTGACCGTTATGGGCAGATATGAAGAGGCTATTGATGCTTATAATAAATCTGTAACACTAGACCCACAATTGGTTGACGCATGGTACATGATGGCCGGCACTTTTGCGGAGTTGGGTCGATTCGAGGAAGCAGTGAGAAGCTATAATATGACCATCAAAATCGACCCAAAGCTATCAGAAGCCTGGCTGGAAAAGAGCAGCGCACTTAAAGCACTTGGCCTGAGGGAAGAGGCGAACGATACGCTGGCAAAAGCCATTGAGCTATATGATGACGCCCTGAAATCAAATCCGGGCGACACGTCCGCACTGTTTGGCAAAGGAGCAGCTCTCTACAGCAAGGGCAATTATAATGAATCGATCCAATACTTCGATCATGCAAGTGAGGTCTCTCCAGGAAACTACCGGCCTTGGTATTATAAGGGATTATCCCTGAATGCACTAGATCGCAAATCGGAGGCAGAAGTGGCCTTTGCCAAGGCCAAAGAGCTGGGCAGCCCGTTCTAAGGTTCAACTATTTATCCCAAGAATGCCCACGTATATCTTATGCCCATCCTTCGAGAAGATAAGGACCTGAAACAGGCCCTGACAGACTGCCGCACCATCTGCGTGGTCGGCATATCGCCAGATCCCTACAAGCCCAGCTACTTCGTATCCGATGTCCTGCGAAGCCACGGCTTCAAGCTCTATCTCGTCAACCCCAATTATGCCGGTCGGACCATTCTGGGCGAGAAGGTCTACGCCTGCATGCAGGACATACCGGATGAGATCGATATTGTGGATGTATTCCGAAGGCCCTCAGCCGTGCCGGCTCTGGCTGAAGAGGCCAAGCAAAAAGGCTTCAAGGTATTCTGGATGCAGCCGGGCACAGAGAGCCCGGAGGCCATAAAGAAGCTGGATAAAGAAGGGTACAGCGTTGTAGCAGGAAGATGCACCAAAATAGAATCCAGCCGATTGCTCTGAGTATTATATAAAATTAAATTTTTAGCAGGAATTTATAATTCCTGGCCGCCAGGACCTTGTTCAGTATTGTCTCCAGAGACCTACATAGCTTCTCACGACGCTGTTGGTCGGTGTTGATATCCGGCTGGTGGAAGATATAGACCAGAGCAGTACTGAGAAACTCAACCGTCTCGATGGGGTTTTCGATATTGAAACTACCATTAGCATTTCCTTTGATCACTAACCCGGATAAGATAGGAACTATTCGCTCAACAGTTGCCTTTTCCAGCTTGGCATGCATTACAGCATTTATGTCTTGATGGAGAAAGTCAATGAAGTCATTGCGCTGAGATACGAACCCGAGAATTCCATTAATTGCGGCATTGAGCCTGGCTGCCTCATCGACCTCTTCATCTGAAATGAGCTGGATAACATTTCCCTCCAGGTCTGCGATGCTCTTCTCCACCACTGCTTCCAGTATATCTTCTTTTGAGCGGAAGTAATAGTAAAGCGTTCCCTGGGCAACATTCAGCTCCTTGACAATATCGCTAATTGCGGTATGCTCGTATCCATTTTCCATGAAGAGGCGCTCAGCCGTATCGATCAATTCTTGCCTTCTTTCTTCAGGGCCTTTTGTAATTCGTTTCATCTTTTGCACAGGTTGCACCAAAAATTCTCACCCTGATATCGGTTCATTTGATCGAATTTTCCCAATGCTTGATACTTTCGCGG